>VGOX01000345.1 GCA_016875755.1 Chloroflexota bacterium | reverse complement strand
CCATGGGTAAAGGGCATTCCGATGTACATCTCGGATCACATCGAACTGGCATGGCGCAAGCCCGAGCTACACCGCATGATGTCCAATGAGAATCCCCTGCCCCCTTCCGAAAAAGTGTTGGAGGCGATGTTCAAATATGCCAAGATGACCAATCGCTACCCCGATCAGGGACTTGTCGTCCGCCAGAAGATCGCCGAAATCAACGGCGTGGACGGTCCGCAGAATGTGATGATCGGCAACGGCTCCAGCGAAGTGTATGACAACATCTTCCGCATGTTCATCGAGCCCGGTGATGAAGTCATTCAGCACACGCCCTGCTTCGGCATTTACGGTCTGCGCGGAAAATTACTCGGCGCAAAAATGGTCGACGTGCCAATGATCTACAAAGACAACCTGCTGCACTTCGACCCCGATGGCTTGATGAAAGCCGTCACCGACAAGACCAAGATCATTGTCATCCCCAACCCCAACAACCCCAGCGGTAACTTCATGGACCCGCAACACTTCGAGCCGTTCGCCAAATTGGGCATCCCAATGGTAGTCGATGAAGCCTACATCGAGTACGCCGGGCTGGGTATGTCTCAAGTGGAATTGACCAAGAAGTACAAGAACGTACTCATCACCCGCACACTCTCCAAGGCGTATGGACTCGCTGGAATGCGCTTCGGATACACCATCGGTCACGAGGATGTCATCAAGCAGATCGCTGGTTCGCTTCTTCCTTGGAACGTTGGGACGATCCCCATGTGGGCAGCCCTTGCCGCTTTTGAAGACACCGAGGGTCTGGCAGAACGTGTCAAGTTCAACAATGATGCCATTTCCTTTATCTCTGAATCTCTGAGTGTCATCCCCGGGTTTGTGGTCTTCCCCTCAAAAACCAATTACATTCTCTTTGACTGCGGCGCCACCGGTAAGACCGGCAAGGAAGTACTTGCACACGCTGAAACTAAGGGCATCATCCTGCGTGGCGAGAGCAAGAAATACGGCTCCGATGGCTGGTTCCGTGTGACGATCGGCTCGAAGGAAGAGAATGAGCTTTTCGTCAATACTGTGTTGGAATTCTTTGGGATTAAGAAATAGCAATTCGTCATTGCGAGGGCGATAGCCCGAAGCGATCTCAGACTTAATCATGGGATTGCTTCGTCGGGCTGCCGTCCGCCTCACAATGACGGGGAAGGTAAATATGTCCAAAATAAAAGCAGTCTTCTTCGACCAGGACGGTGTGATCATCGATACTGAGCGCGATGGTCACCGTGTGTCGTTCAATATGACCTTCAAGGAATTCGGTTTCACCGACGAGTGGGATGTGGAGTATTACCATGAACTTCTGCAGGTCGGCGGCGGCAAGGAACGCATGAAGCACCATTGGAAGACCAAAGGCTTTTCCAAACCGATGAGCGAAGAGGAGATTGACGCCCTCGTGAAGGAGATGCACAAACGCAAGACCGCGCTCTTTGTAGAACTGATCGAGACGGGCAAACTGCCCCTTCGCCCGGGCATTCATCGGTTCATGAAAGAGGCGATGGATGCAGGCCTGAAACTCGCGATCTGCACCACATCCAATGAGCAGGCGGCAAAAGCGATCTCCGAAGGTCCGCTGGGAGACATCAAGTTCGAAGTTGTGCTGGCTGGCGATGTGGTTGAAAAGAAGAAGCCAGACCCTGCCATTTACAATCTGGCGCTTTCCAAACTCGGGCTGCAACCCGATGAGGTGATCGTGGTCGAAGATTCGAAGAACGGACTGGCGGCTGCCAAAGCCGCTGGCACGAATGTGATCGTCACCACCAACCATTACACCGAACGGGAAGATGTGAGCGCGGGCGATGTGATCGTCTCCTGCCTTGGCGATGCGGACGGCGAAAAAGCTGAAGTTCGCAAAGGCACCATCAAAAACTTCGATGGTGTGGTACATGTGAAGCAATTGATGGAGTTGTTCGGGTAGGATAATTCAAAATGAAGAGACCTCCTGCTATCAACAAGGCAGGAGGTCTCTTCATTTCAGGACAGAGAAAGGTACAATGAAAAGCATGGCTACTGAATTTCTTGACGTTGTGAACGATGATGATATTGTGATCGGACGTGATTCGCGCAGAACCGTCCATGAGATCGGGTTGCAACACCGCGGCGTGCATGTTTTTCTTTTCGACGCGGATGGCAGGCTGCTCATCCAAAAACGAAGTGCAGACCGTTCCTCTGCCCCCTCCCTGCTGGATTGCTCAATCTCGGAGCATGTGCAATCGGGAGAGAGTTATCTCGAAGCCGCGATACGCGGCATGCGCGAAGAGATGGGTGTGCAAGGAATCGATCTCAAACGGCTGACAAAATTTCGCATGGAGTATGGGGTGAATGACCTTGAGATCAGTGAATTATATGAAGGCAGGGTCAGCCCCGCTTTGGTGAGTTTCGACCCTGTGGAGATCGAATCGATCGCCTATGTCAGCGTGGAGGAATTGAAATCCATGCTGGCGGATGAACGTGACCGTCTGTGCGGCTGGTTCGTGGAATTGCTTGAATTGTATTTGAACGGGAAGGGAAAAATGCAAGTAATGGGATAACTGGAATATTTCAGTGAGGCGAACGGTACTGGTGAGGAATGGGCAAATGAAAAGGGTGAGGCGTTTCCGTCTCACCCTTTTCATTTGGTTACAGATTATGGACACTCCTTCGAGTACGTCACCATACGTTCGATGCGCTGGGTGCGATCCACCACACCGCCGCCCTTGTTGACGCCGATGAACTGGAAGTCGATCCAGGCTTTGGGCAGGGCGCGATAATTGGGGTTGATGTTTTCCGCCGTAAAGGTGGTGAAAAATTTTCCCTTGCCATCGGTGCCGAGGTTTCCAAGCAGAATCCACTCGGAGGGATACAGCCCGCTGGGCTGGTCGACGACGCGATAGTACATCTCAGCGCGGGTGATGTCGGTCAGGCTGGCATCCATCGTGATCTCCAACTCACGCGAGGTGCAGTTCAAGGTGAGCAGGTCGCTTGATAAGGTGATGTTCGAAAACACGCCCTTGCCAAGCAAGTTATCTACATTGACGACAGTCTGTCCCGAGTCAGAACCAGTTGAAGTGGCAGCCGCTTCGGTAGGAGGGACATCCGTTGGCGAAGGAACGGCAGTCGGCTCCTGGGTGGGGATTTCAGTAAGCGCCTGGGTGGGCAAAGGAATAGCAGTCGGCGGAACGATTTCCGTCGGCGGGATCACGGTCACAAGTACGGTTGCAATGATGGGGGTCGGCTGTTCCTGTTGAACAGGTTGAACCACCCCGCATGCCGCCAGCACAAATGCCAGCGAAACAATTAAAACTTTTTTCATCTCGATCTCCTGTTTTTTGTTTGATTCTAAGTCAAACCAATCGTCAGAACGTCCACCCGTTGGGGCTATCTTTTTCGCACCTCTTAACACTTCTGTAATGAAATGTCGTTTTTTTTGCCGTATAAAACTCTCATTGAATCAGACAATTCTTATCAGGTATAATCGGCGGCATGTTAACCCCTGAACAGATCGAACTCAAACTGGACCGCGTCCTCTTAAAGGTACAAAAGCCCGGGCGCTATGTCGGCGGCGAGTTGAACGCCACGATTAAGGACTGGGATAAGGCGAAGACCCGCGTGGCATTCGTCTTCCCCGATATTTACGACATCGGCGTGTCGAACGTCGGCTTGAAAGTGCTGTACGATCAGGTCAATCAGCGGGAGGATGCGCTCG
>VGOX01000344.1 GCA_016875755.1 Chloroflexota bacterium | reverse complement strand
CGCTGCATGGTTTCAGGGATCTCAAATTTACCAAAAAGATAGATGAGCGAAAAACGCATCCCAAATGTGATCAGACCGCCGATGAGCATGGTCAGCCAGATGTTCATTCCGTACCCCATAAAGGTTTCCTGCCTTCCAATACGGTGCCAATGATAATGCCCACCAACGCCGCAAGAATCAAACCAAGTTTGAACGGAAGATGATAGGCAAGCAAGGCTGTTATACCTGCGCTGACCGCGGCGGCGATCATGGGACGTTTTTTCAAGATCGGGACGACCATTGCGATGAAAGTGAGGGGGAGTGCGAATTCGAGCGGAATGTCCTCGGGCATTTCTGTGCCGAGAAAGATGCCTAATGCTGTGCTGACCTGCCATGTGAACCAGAGTGAAAACCCTGCGCCAAGCAGGAACCAATGGCTGAATGGATTGACACCCTCTTTTTCATATTTGATGATACTGGGTGCATAAGCTTCGTCGGTGAGCAGGTAGGAAAGCAGGAATTTCCATTTTAAGGATAGGTTCTTCAAGTAGGGCGCAAGGGATGCGCTGTAGAGCATGTGACGTAGGTTGACGACGGCAATCGTCAAAATGATGACGAAGCCGGGTGCGGCATCTTGCACCAGTTGGGCGGTGACGAATTGCGAAGACCCCGCAAATACGATCGAAGACATCATCTGTGAAGCAAAAGCAGACAAGCCCGCATTCAATGCCAGCGCACCATAGATCATGCCAAAGGGAAATACGCCGATCAGCAGGGGGATTTCGGCGCGCACACCGTCCCAAAAAAATTTCTTTGCTTCCCTCATGTATCCGCGCCTACGCGTTTTCGATAATACTTTTTGCCGCACGCTGACCGCTTTCCGACGCGCCTTCCATGAATCCTTGATTCACGGTGGCGTGTTCGCCTGCCAGATACAAACGCCCAGCGGGGGCAAAAAGCGTATTCCAGTGTGCAGTAACTTGATTTGGCGAGAGCGCCATGTAGGAACAACGCGAATAGATTTCATTGACCCATGCGATCGTTTTTGTGGTTTCGATCAATTCAGAAGAGCCAGGGAAGATTCCCTCAATGATCGAAACAGCGGTGTTGATGCGTTCTTCGTCTGAAAGTTTCGAGAGCGCCGCACCAGGGCCTCCACCTGTGTAGGCGGTCAGGATGCCGTGTTCATGCTCCAGGTGGCTGGTGGCGTCCCATGTAAGAACGATTGGCAGGTCGGTGTGGAGGCGGCCATTCCAGCCCTGGTCATGCCAGAAGCGTTTGCGGTACTCGATCATCACCTTGGTCACCGCCCCGTAGGAGATCTCATCTACAAGGGTTTGGTGTGCAGTAGGTAATGAACCATTGAAGTCAATCGTCCGCGCCACGGTGAGCGGGATGGCAAGAATTGCATACGATGATTGCAGTGTGTGAAATGTATCGCCTTGCTTGTAAGTGATACTTATGCTTTCAGGTTGGATGTTTACCGATGTCACTGCCGCATTCAAACGGACGTCAGGCAAACGAGCTGCAATATTCTGCGGGATCAAGTCATTGCCGCCGATGACGCGCCAGGTATCACCCCATGTGTTGGCTTCGCTGTAATGCAGCGCCGCATTGCGCGCCAGATCGAGCAGCGAAAATTCTTCAGGCTCGCAAGTGTATTCGCCGCGAATATGATTCGAAAACATCGCGCGCCCTAATGGGTGAGCGTCCTGCTGCGCGATCCACTCTGCGGCAGATTTCGCATCCAGTTCTTTTGCGGCAGGTGCGCTCGCAGGGTTGGCAGGGTCAGTCACCTGCTTGCCCAACTCAGCCAATGCCACCCATATTTTTTGATATTCGTCTTGAATGTTCACACCCCATACAGAGACATCCGTCATGCGCCCCGCTTTGCCGCCAAACGCCGCCCAATCGCCGCTTTGTCCCTGCCAACTGCCCACCTTGCCCAGCGACAGGTTAAACTCCTTTGCAAACCCGAGCATGCGCATATGATCGTCGTCAATGTATTCGCCGCCGCCCTCGGCCACCAATCCGCGCGAAAACTCGCGCACCGAAAACACACGCCCGCCCACACGATCCCGAGCCTCAAGCACGGTCACCTGCCAGCCAGCTTTATGAAGTTCATAGGCAGCGGAGAGTCCCGCCATGCCTGCGCCAATGATGGTTACAGATTTTTTGTTCATAGCCGCGGATTGTATCACTGGGATGAAAAAACCGCCTCCATCAGGAGGCGGTTTTCACTTCATTCTTAATTCAACTTGATTCCGTTATAGAGTCAGAGTCCTAGCCCAAAGCCTTCTTCGCTTCTGCAATGACTTCCTCGTAATTTGGCTCATCGCCGAGCGTGGGCAGGTAGTTGACATAGGTCAGTTTGCCGTCACGTCCCACAATGAAGACCGAGCGGCGCAGATAGCGGCGTTCCTTGATCAGAATGCCATATTTCACGCCGAACTCTGCGTCCAACACATCCGAAACAACCTTCAACTTTTCCACACCAGCCGCACCGCACCAGCGCTTTTGCGTCATGGGGAAGTCGCAACTGATGGTATAGATGACGATGTCATCGTCAAGTTTTGCGGCTTCTTCATTAAAGCGGCGGGTTTCGCGGTCACACACATCGGTTTCCAAAGAAGGCACAGCCGACAGGATAATCACCTTTCCCTTTGACTCCTGAAGCGGATTCACTTTTCCCCAGCCCATCACCACCGAATTGAATTCGGGAGCAACATCGCCCACTTTTACTTCGTCACCGAGCAGGGTGGCGAAATTATCTCCAATTTTGAATACATCACTACGCACTGTTGTCATTGCAAATCTCTCCTTGTATTGATTATTGAATAGAGTAGTACAAACGGAAAACTCTTACCCTCGGCGGCGATTTTACCAAACTATTGCCCCGCCGCCGATTTTAAGCAGTGCGCTCTGCGGACGGTTGTAAAGTGCCAGTAAAGCAGGTCGGAATTGTCGAAAGTAATTTATTGATGATAAACTGTGCCAATTGAATCAGGGATATAAGACTCGACCCATTCAGCAAAGATCATCCTAAAAAGTGCTAGCCGCCAGAACGATTTATACAGCTCGACCACTTTCTATACCCATTCCTGCCTCGTTAAAGGAGATTGCCATGAAACCGCTCATTAGAGTTCTCTTTGCTGCATTCCTTGGCCTGTTGATGATTGCCGCCCAAACGATTCCTGTGAAAGCCGAAGACACAGCCTACACCCCTGCCGAAGAATACGTGCTCGCTGAAGTATTGAAAACAGGTGTGGCGGACCTTTCCCTCGCATTCGAGGATGAAAGCCAAAGGACCATCCGTGGGGAGTTCATCGTTGAATTGTTCAAAAACCCCGACTTGCAGGAAATCCCATTTATCAAGATCTACAACACCACCATCCAAGGTGATATCAAAGCAGATGGATTGTTCATTCCCTTTGCATTTGAGTGTACCAATTGTACATTTACAGGGCGCATCGAACTCTCCAGTGCAAGGATCCGCTCCTTCCGCATGTATGACTCAAGCGTGGCAGGATCAGTGCGGTTTAGCAGGGCAGTGATCGAAGAAGACCTTGCACTTTATAGTTCAACCTATGAAGGCGCGGTCATCCTGTTTGAGGCGGAGTGTCCCGTGTCAGAACTAGTGGGACAGGAGGGCGGAAAAAATAAGGTGTAACTCCCGGTCAAAAATCTGATTAAATCAGGAAGACCAAGGAGTAGACCATGAACGAAGAAAAT
>VGOX01000343.1 GCA_016875755.1 Chloroflexota bacterium | reverse complement strand
GTTCGGCTTTGCTTACACATGTGGTCGGCATTGGACCAAAACTAGCACACAATATTGTCGCGCATCGTGACACGAACGGAGCATTTCAGTCCCGTATTGCGCTTCGTAAAGTAACCGGGTTGGGACCAAAAGCCTTTGAACAGGCAGCGGGGTTTTTACGAATTCAAAATGGAAAAAATCCTCTGGATGAAACTGCGATTCATCCAGAGTCGTACCAAATCGCGGAAGCCGTTCTCGCTCATGCCGCGCTGACAGTTGCCTCGCCCCTCGAAGAGCGGATTCAGGCCATACGATCTCTCACTGAAAAAACCTCCACAGAAACGCTTGCCAAAGAATTGAATTGCGGCGCGCCCACGCTGATGGATGTCCTTGAACAATTGGTGCGGCCAGGCAGAGACCCGCGCACAGACGCCCCCGCCCCCATTCTCCGCACTGACGTTCTCAAGGCGGACGATCTCGTAATTGGCATGCAACTCAAGGGAACTGTCCGCAATGTGGTGGACTTTGGCGCATTTGTAGATATCGGCGTGAAACAGGACGGTCTGTTGCATCGCACACAAATCCCGCATGGGACCGTACTAAAAGTCGGCGATATTCTCGATGTGGAAATTCAAAAGATCGAGATCGAGCGCGGACGAATCAGCCTGAGTTGGGCCAAGTAAAAAAATACTCAAAGCATCAGAGCCATCATAATTTGATGGCTCTGATTTATTTAACGTCAACAAATAGAAATGCAGATGGATGATTTATATGAACAATATAAATCATTACAAAAGACAGCTTGACAGCACACAACTCTTATTTATAATTGATACAAATTTATAATCATTCCAAATAAGAGAGAAAATGTCTGATCTAACCACCCTAACCACAGCCCTCAAACAAGCAGGGCTGCGTGTCACACCGCAGCGGGTTGCAATCTGCGAATTGCTGGCAACCAGCCTCGAACACCCTACTGCAGCGATGATCTACGATGAACTCAAGCCGCGCTTCACCTCGCTCAGCCTTGCGACAGTGTACAACACACTCGATACGCTCGTCCAATTGGGCGTGGTGAATGTGCTGGGTCACGCAGGCGATGACAAGGTCCATTACGATGCAGATACAGAACCGCACGTTAACCTTGCCTGCATCTCCTGCTCGCGCATCATAGACATTCCCAGCGAACATGTCACCCATTTGGATACGGAAATTACTGCCGCTTCAGGCTATAAACTGCTCGGCGCACGCGTCCTGTACTATGGAGTTTGTCCCGATTGTCAGAAAAAGCAGGCACACGCAAAGAGGCTTTCATGAATTCAAAATCACCAAAACAAGAACAACGTTGTACTGAAATTTTTTCCGACACCCTGCGCGGCTACACTGGGATTCAAGAAGTACATTACGACTACACGCAGGGCGAATTGCGAGCTGTATACGATCCGCGCCTGATCAGCAACGAACGCGCACTGGAAGTCATCAACCATGCAGGGCGAGAAGCGTCCATGCGGGTGGCACAGTGTGCCGCCAAACGGGAGCGCGGCGAAGAAGCCTGCGCTGAATGCGCGGGCGAACTTGCAACGCAGCTTGCTCGTCAATATGAAACAGCCGCCACCCTGCCAACAGCAATCTTTCGCAAGAACACGATCGAAGTGAAATTGAATGCCCCTCTCCTCGAAACAAGCGAAAACATAGAGATCGAAGCGGGCTATATACATCCTGCTCAGGAAGAGAAAAAATCATTCGCAATATCGATCGAGCACATCGAGGTTTCATTCACCGTGATCAACGCCATCACTGCGTTGACCGCATTCATCGGCACAGGGCTGGGTTGGAATCCCTGGCTCATTTTTGGATTGTATTTCGTTTCTTACGTCACAGGTGGATGGTTCGGCTTGATGGCGAGCATAGAAGCATTGAAGGAAAAAACGCTCAATGTGGATCTGCTGATGATTCTTGCGGCGCTTGGTGCGGCGGCAATTGGCCAGCCTGCCGAAGGTGCAACGCTGCTGTTCCTGTTCTCGCTCTCGAATACCCTGCAAACCTACGCCATGGATCGCAGCCGTAAAGCCATCGAAAAGCTTCTCGATCTGCGTCCTGCGCAAGCCACAGTCAAGCGCGGCTCACGCCTGGTCATTTTGCCCATCGAACAACTTACTCTTGGAGACACCGTATTGGTACGTCCTGGAGAGCGCTTCCCCATCGACGGCGAGGTGCTTTCAGGCGCATCCGATGTCGATCAGGCAACCATCACCGGCGAGTCGATGCCTGTGCATAAACAAATGAGCGACCTCGTATTCGCAGGCACGGTCAACGGGACGGGTTCACTTGAGATCCGCGTAACACGACTCGCCAAAGACACCACCCTCGAACGCATCGTAAAAATGGTCGAAGAGGCGCAATCCACCAAAGCCAACACACAGCAAATGCTCGATACATTCGAGCAGCGCTACGCCATCTTCGTTTTGGCGGCAGCCGCACTGCTCATTTTTGTGCCGTGGCTAATGCTCGACCACGAATTCCAACCCACCTTCTACCGCGCCATGACATGGCTCGTCGTCGCTTCGCCGTGTGCGTTGGTCATCTCCACACCTGCCAGTATTCTTTCCGCCATTGCAAACGGTGCGCGCAACGGCGTGCTCTTCAAAGGCGGCGTGCATCTCGAAAAAACCGCCACCCTCAAAGTACTCGCTTTCGACAAAACAGGCACGCTCACCAGCGGCACGCCCGCGCTGACAGGGTTGCATTCATTCAGTTCCATGAAAGAGGATGAAATTCTACGCCTCGCCGCCGCATTGGAATCACGCTCCGAACACCCGTTGGCAAAAGCCATTGTGCAGGCGGCTCACACACGGACCTTGAGCCTGCCTCCGTCCATGGAGTTTCGCGCCATCCCCGGGCAGGGCGTGGAAGGTGTTGTCGAAGCGCATCATTTGTGGATCGGCAACGAGCGCATGTTCATCGAACGCGGCACCCATATCCCCACAGAGATCATGAGCAAGGCAAGTGATATGCAAGATGAAGGTCAGACCGCGATGTTCATTTATGAAGTACATTCGCAAACCTTCCTCGGTTTGATCGGCGTTGCAGACACCCTGCGCGAAGATGCCATGGACATGATCAAAGCGCTCAAGGCGGCTGGTATCGAGCATGTCGTTATGTTGACTGGTGACAACGTCAAAGTGGCTGCAAAGATCGCCGCCCGCGCAGGTGTGGACGAATTTCACGCAGACCTGTTACCGCAGGATAAAGTCACCGTCTTGAAATCGCTCCAGCAGAAATACGGTCCCGTAGCCATGGTCGGCGATGGCGTGAACGATGCTCCGTCTCTTGCCACTGCCGACATCGGCATCGCCATGGGCGGCGCAGGCACAGATGTCGCCATTGAAACCGCGGACATGGTCTTAATGTCTGATGACCTGCATAAAATTCCGTTTGCGATCAACCTGGCACGACAGGCGCGCAAAGTGGTCTGGCAGAACATCACCTTTTCCCTGGCAGTCATTGTGTTGTTGGTGGCAGGCGCATTCGGCGCAGACCTTGCACTCCCCCTCGGGGTGATCGGTCACGAAGGCAGTACCGTATTGGTGGTGCTAAATGGCTTGAGACTCTTAGGGTTCAAGTCATAGAAACAGGATAATCGAGTAGGGAGCGGCGGCTAACCGCTCCCTCTCACACCACCGGACATGCGGGTCCGCATCCGGCGGTTCACCAAGAGTGGCGCAGATCCTCTTG
>VGOX01000342.1 GCA_016875755.1 Chloroflexota bacterium | reverse complement strand
TATATCTCCTTTTTAAATTTGATTTCAAAAGAAAATATAGCGCGAATTTCTTTATTCAGTTTGGTAATTTATGGGAGTCTGCGCGAAGCGCTTAGTTCAACTACGTTTTATACAGCCATCTGTATAAAACCCTAAATAGTCATCTTGTACGGTCATTTGGCTGTATAATAGCTTCTATACTTCGATTATTATACATCTTAAACGAAAATGGGATTGCGAAATGACTCAACCAACCCAGGGAAAAAAACTTCTTGAACAAATGCGTGATCAAATTCGCGTCAAACAATACTCATTTCGTACAGAAAAAACTTATCTTCACTGGGCGCGTGAATACTTTCTGTACCATAACCCGGAACTCAAACAGGGAAAGGTTGCAAAACATCCAACAGAAATGGGGGCATCGGAAATCAATCAATTCATTACCTATCTTGTAACAGAGCGAAAAATCTCCGCCTCCACCCAAAACCAGGCATTGAGCGCAGTTCTTTTCTTATACCGCCACGTTCTCAAAATTAAACTTGACGAAGATGCGATATCACTCAATCGTCCCAAAAAAGGCAAGCGCGTTCCAGTGATCCTATCAAAAGATGAAGCCCGCGCGGTCATCAACCAGATGAAGGGACAATATAGACTGATGGCGCAAATCCTATACGGAAGTGGCCTTCGGTTGATGGAATGCCTGCACCTGCGAGTTAAAGACATCGATTTTGAAAACCATCGCATCATTGTTTACGACGGCAAAGGTGGTGACGACCGTGTTACCATGCTTCCCGAAAGTGCAATTGCCCCCTTGCACCAACATCTTGATCAAGTCAAGGTACAGCACCAAAACGACCTCGATCTTGGATTCGGCTCAGTTTATATGCCCTTTGCGCTTGGCGAAAAATATCCTGCTGCCCATAAACAATGGATCTGGCAATATGTATTTCCGGCATCCTCGTTCTATAAAGATCCTGAAACGGGCACGATGCGCCGTCACCACACCCACGAAACTGCACTACAAAAAGCCATTCGTGCTGCTGCCCGCGTTGCAAATATTGAAAAACCCGTCAGTCCACACACCTTCCGGCACTGTTTCGCCACCCACCTCTTGGAAGCCGGCTATGACATCCGCACAGTGCAGGAACTGCTGGGGCATAAAGATGTCAAAACCACGATGATTTATACCCATGTCCTCAATCGCGGACCAAAGGCGGTACGCAGCCCGCTGGATGAATAAGTTCCTTGTATGAATCAAAAGCACCCTCCATTGCCGGAGAGTGCTTCATAATCCATCATAATTTGAATTTAACGCGGACCGGCAAGTACCGGCCTAAACTTATACCCGTATGTCAGATATGTACCCCGCCGGACAGATTTTAGTGGTGTTGTAATCTCAAGGTTTTACAGCAAAGTGATTTGGTGCTTGCTGGAGTCGTTTTCATACATGCTTCATGAACACGGCAAACAGACCATACCCATCACTGCGTGAAGAATTCCAACGCTATTATCGTATGGGATGCAATTTCGTGATGCCAGCCAGGTTTACTTATTCTGTAAGCAGCCATTCTGCAGTGGATCGTATCTGCACTGGGATGCCGTCGATCTCAAATGGCTCCTCATTGGAGTCCGACAGAATTATGGCGCTTTGTACTTTTACAGCCCCGATCGCATCCTTTATAGCGCGTATCTCCCTGTCCCGTGTTGTAGATTGAGCCAAGTTCCCGGCAACCTGAATAAGCTGGCGTTGTTCGGGCAAATAGAAATCCACCTCATACCCGCCTGGGGAGGAGAAGTAATGGATCTCCTTTGTCTTCCGCCTGAGCGCCAAAAAAACCAGGTTTTCAAGCAATTTTCCGGTGTTTGGTGAAAAACCAAAACCGATGGTGTTGATCAAACCGGTATCGATCCCATATATCTTCTTGGGCGCGATCTGTTGGCGCTTCACTGAGTAATCATAGACATTCAGCGTAAAGAGCAGCCAACTGTTCTCCATGTATCCGATATAGTTCTTGATCGTATTTACACTGCCGACTCGAAACTGGTCTTTGAGTTTATTAAACGATATCAGATTGGCTGGATTGCTCATCAGAAAGAACCCCAGTTCTTTGATAGCGGTCACCGCCTCAAGCCGGTAACGTGTTGCAATGTCTCGATACAAAACATCATCATAGAGTGTACGTAAGAGGGGGAGTTCCGGATATTTGAGCGCATCTGGAATACCGCCGAATTGTAAATAGGATTGAAGGGAATTTTGCAAGCGGGCATGGTCCACGGTTGTCATACGATCCAGGTCGGGCAACGATTCACCACGAAACAGCATGAATTCCTTGAAAGAAAACGGAAACAACTCGATCGGGACGTATCGGCCGGTGAGACGCGTTCCCAACTCCCGACTGAGAAGAGAGGCGTTTGATCCTGTAATGTAAAACTTGAACCCCATGTCCATAAAGCGGCGGACAAAATGTTCCCAGCCATCAATATTCTGGATTTCATCAATAATGAAAATCTTGCGTTCCCCGAAAACTTCGAGCAACGCCTGGTATAGATCATTGGCATCTTCTGCACGAAAGCCTAAAAAGCGATCATCCTCAAAATTGAGATAGTAGAATTGCTCTCGACCTAGCCGATGAGCCAATTGAAGCAGCAAGGTTGATTTCCCTGCTCGGCGCAATCCGGAGATGATGACAGCATGGGGAACCCTGCTTGTCAGTTCCACTTCTGCGAGTTGAGTGCGCACGATTCCCAAATCGCGGCTCCAAAAGGAATCAAATTGCTCCAACAACATGGATTTGATTTGATCCTTGGTCCATCTGGATTTCCATACGTTTTCATTCATACTGAAATGGTACATCAAAAAGTTTTCTATGTCAATGAAAACTTTTTGAGAAGATGGATTGGTGGAATAGCTTTCGTCCCCTTGGAAGTGGAGACAATCTGGTATTTCTAAGCGACACTTTGATACCACCTTTTCCGTATCTTCGTTATAGTTTAACCGGCAGGTTCAACTATATTTATTATCGAGGGTACCCAAATGTCTCGCAGAGCTGTGATCTACATCCGTACATCGTCCGAAACCCAGGGTGAAAAATCCAGCCCGCTTGAACAAGAAGAAGATTGCCGGCGTTTGGCACAGGAAAAGGGATTACAGGTAGTTCGTATCTATCGTGATGTCGAAAAATACCGGGTGGGCAATAAACTGGTCGAACCATCGGGGAGTCGTTCGGACAGACCTGGCTTACTGGCGATGCTCAAAGGCGCTGCCAGAGATGAATTCGATGTTATTCTTGCCTGGCGAGAGGACAGGCTGTACCGAGGATTGCGCTCCATGTTGATGGTCTTGGAAACCGTCCAAGACTATAAGATCGAAATCCTGTTGGCAAAAGAAAATTTCGATTCCAAGATCGCTCCCATCCGTGCCTGGGCTGCCCAAATAGAATTGGATGGGATGAAAGAGCGGATGGAAGTGGGAGTCAAAGCGCGGCTGAAAGCAGGTAAGGCAAATACCGGACAAGACCGCTACGGCTATATTCGCATAGGTGAAAACATCCAACTTGTCGAAGAAGAGGCGAAATGGGTCCGGAACATCTTTGATTGGTACGTCCAAAAAACTCCCCTCAATCAAATACGGAAGCACCTGATCGCTGCGGATGCTCCACCCGGAGCAATCGCTGTTCAGTGACCTTTTCCACTACAGCGTGCGAAACTATTTCACGCATCCACAGGTTTATCTTGAATA
>VGOX01000341.1 GCA_016875755.1 Chloroflexota bacterium | reverse complement strand
GTAATCGCGTGCATGCCCAACTCCAACGCCGTGCGGATGTGATCAAGCGCGGGCTGTCCCGTTTGGGTGTTGACGGGGGAGTTCTCGAACATGACGTTGGCTTTTGAATGCTGAATAACTGCAAGGGAATCTTTGACTTCCAAAGAGGAAAGAGGAGAGATGTCCTGTCCACTTTCGACGAGTTCCAATGCTTTTTGGATGTCAAGTCCGTTTGGGTTTACGGCGTGTCCATGCCTGCCAGTGGAAATGCCTGTGAACGAGAAGGTGATGCCGTGTTTGGATTTAAGCCAATCCTGCTTGCGGATCAACAAGCGTGCCAGCGCGCGGGCGACGTTTCCAAAACCGATGAGGGCGAGGTTGTAGTGCATGGGGACTCCTGTTTCAGGTTGAAGGTTACAGGTTGGAAGGTTGAAATTGCCTGCAACTTGCAACCTTCAACCTTCCAACCGATGTTAAATTGGTGGATACGGATATGCCCTGCGTCCCTGCAATGGACGAGGGAAGAGTTTTGTCTCTTTCAGTTCTTCGGCGCGGAGGAGCAGGGCTTCGATCTCCCTCGGGTTGAGGTACTGCTCGAAGAGGGCAGACCAAGTGTCCGTTAGAGAAAGAGGCGCGAGTAGTTCTTCGGGAATCTGTTGCCCGGCAAAATCCCATAACACGGTGCGGAGTTTCGGTTCCTCGTGGAAGCAGATCCCATGATCGATGGCGTAGAGGTGATGGGTTTCGTCTTCAAAGAAAACGTGACTGCCTTTGCGGTCGGCGTTGTTGGCGAGGACATCAAAGAGGACGACGGGGCGCAGTTTTAACTTGTCTTCGGGTGTGAAATTGAAGTAGTGATATTCGATGTCGTATTCGATGTAATGTTGCAGCGAGCCGGGTCCGTAGGGACCATCATCGCGATAAACCGTGAACGGGACGATGTGAAAGCCAAGCGTTTCGCTCAAAACATACGCGGCGACTTCACGCAACGCGAGGGTGTTGTCGGGAAAGTCCCACAGCGGTTGCTCGCCCTTGCTCGGTTTGTACACGGCTTTGATCGTTTCGCCTTCGTGGTGAACGTCCACAAGGAAGGTGTAGTTGCTGCCAAGCATGAATTGACCGCGAAGTTCATATTCGCCGTTCGTAATTGCGGCTTTGATTTTTGGAGAGGGGGGGATGCTCATGGAAAAGTTGAAGGTTACAAGTTGAAGGTTGAAAGTCAAAACCTGCAACCTGTAACCTTCAACATGAAACTAGATATTAATGAAGGTGCCCGTTCTTCTTCGGACAGAAATGTCCTTCGGATTCCATCGGCTGACCGCATTGCGGACACATGGGACGCCCGCGTGAAGAGACTTCCTGTCCCCAACGGGCGAGGCGGCGCATTTGGGTGCGCGTCGCCCAGAAGCGGACTTGTGCTGCAGAGTCGGGGTCGGCTTCTTCGGTGAGCAATTCCTTGGTGAAGATGACAACACGGTCGCGGTCTTTGTCGTAGCCGAGTCCGATCTCACCGGAGCGGAAGAGCGGGTCGACAGGCGGGTGGATGCGCATGGCGTCTTCCATGTAATCGCCGGAGGCTTCTTCCAATTCAGGGTTTTGCTGGCTCACCTGCGCGAGAAATTGTTCGATGCCGATGGCAAGCGAAAGCAATTGTGCCTTCTCGATGATGATGGTGATGGTGCGGGCATCCTGATAGGCTTGCAAATAAAAGACGCGCTGGCCGGGTTTGCCAATTGCATCTGCGGTGATGTGGGCACAAGGGTCAACGTCAATTTCAAAGCGGGGCATGGGCTACCTTTTTTGTGAGTATACCAGAATAGACCATTGACCATGGACGATGGTCTATTGCCAATGGTCTGCCGTCCATGGTCTATTGTCCAAGAAGGTATAATCGCCCCATCTTGCCAAAGGAGATGCCATGTACGATAAAACCATACTCGATGAATTAAAAAATTCGCTTTCCAAATGGGAGCAAACCTCTCTTAAGAAAGCCTTGAACCAACTCCCCGAACGCGCCGATGAATTTATCACAACCTCCTCCGAACCGATCAACCGCATCTACACCCCGCTCGATATTACAGATCTGGATTACACCGCCGACCTCGGCTTGCCCGGCGAATATCCCTACACGCGCGGTGTCCACCCGACCTTGCATCGCTCAAAGTTATGGACGATGCGGATGTTTGCCGGCTTCGGCACTGCGGAAGAAACCAATGCCCGCTTCAAATACCTGCTCGAGCAGGGTCAGACAGGCCTGAGCATTGCCTTCGACCTGGCCACGTTAATGGGCTATGACACTGACCAACCCGAAGCGCTTGGTGAGTTTGGCAAATGCGGTGTGGCGATCTCGTCGCTGAAGGACATGGAAATTCTGCTGGACGGCATCCCGCTTGACAAAGTTTCCTCCAGCATGACCATCAACTCACCCGCTGCGATCATCTGGGCAATGTACATCGCCGCCGCTGAAAAACAGGGCGTGCGTTCCGACCAATTGCGCGGTACCACGCAGAACGACATCCTCAAGGAATTCATTGCACAGAAGGAATATATCTTCCCGCCCGAACCTTCGATGCGGCTTGTCGTCGATACGATGGAGTTCGGCGCGCAAAAAGTTCCACAGTGGAACACGATCTCCATTTCAGGCTATCACATCCGCGAGGCAGGTTCCACTGCCGCGCAGGAACTGGCGTTCACGCTGGCAGACGGCATGGAATACGTCCGCTGGGGAATTACACGCGGCATGGATGTGGACGAATTTGCGCCGCGCCTGTCGTTCTTCTTCAACGCGCATAATGATTTCTTTGAGGAAATTGCCAAGTATCGCGCAGCCCGCCGCATTTGGGCGCGTGAAATGCGTGAGACCTTCAAGGCGATAAATCCGCGTTCGTGGCTGATGCGTTTCCACACGCAGACAGCGGGTGTTTCGCTGACAGCGCAGCAACCAGAAAATAATGTTGTCCGCGTAGCAATTCAGGCGTTGGCAGCTGTGTTGGGCGGGACGCAATCTCTGCACACGAATTCGCTCGATGAGGCGCTGGCTTTGCCATCGGAGCATTCGGTGACGATTGCCCTGCGCACCCAGCAGATCATCGCTGAGGAATCAGGCGTGACGAACACCGTGGATCCGCTTGGGGGTAGTTACTTTGTCGAAGCGCAAACAAACCGAATGGAGAAAGATGCGTATGCGTACTTCCGTCGCATTGAGGATCTGGGCGGAGTCATCCCTGCTGTTGAAAAGGGATTCATGCAAAGTGAAATTTCAGATGCGGCATACCGTTACCAGCGTGAGATCGATGCAGGCATTCGAAAAATTGTGGGTGTGAATGCTTATGCCGAGAAAAAACCGTTGAGCATTCCGATCCTGAAGATGGACCCGAACGGATATACCCGCCAGGTGGCGCGTTTGAACGAAGTGCGCAAGACACGCGATAGCGGGCGTGTGGGACAAACGCTGGATAATTTGAGAATTGCGTGCGAGGGAACCGAAAATACCATGCCGTACATTATGGAATGTGTGCATTCGTATTGCACGTTGGGTGAGATCGTTGGAGTGATGACGAAGGTGTTTGGAAAGTACGAAGAACCGACGATGATCTAGGGTTGAAGGTTGAAAAAGTGGAGACGGTTATTCCGTCTCCACTTTTTTGTTGTGCGCCCAGCATGGGCGTTGGCTAGAGGGTGAAAGACCCTTATGGAGGTTGATTGCACCAACCATTAGTGGAAGGCAAGGGCGTTGTCGTGAGGCAA
>VGOX01000340.1 GCA_016875755.1 Chloroflexota bacterium | reverse complement strand
AAGCAAGTCGAAGCTGTGCAGTGAAAGTTATTCGATTAAGAGACGCCAGCAAGAGCGCGCCTTCCAGGCGCATTATCTCAAAGCCGCCGCCTCTGGCGGCGGTAGTTTACTAAAGATTTGTTTCTGCGAGCAACCCCAACTCGGCGAGTTCTGCCAAGACTTTTTGGATGGCTCCGCTTTTGACGACAACTGCTGTCGGGCTTAAGACTTCGCCCAGATATTTCCCTGCCTTCGACTTGCGCATCTCTTCCATAATCTCAGGCTTGGTGACTCGTAACACAAGCAGACTCTCCACCCGGGCTTCGGCTCCGTTCGTGTCCCAGCGTTTGAGCGCCTTGACCAACGCAGGCGGGACATTTCCATTCGTGTACTTGACCAGCATTGCCAGCAATTGCTCGGCTTTCAATCCCTGCTCATGAGCGCGCTTCAACGACTTCGCGCTGACCGAGTAGATGTAATCATCCTTCTTCGGCTCGTCCCATTCGCAGAACCGTGAAATTTGATACCGCACTGCGCGGGAGAAATAGCGTGAGATGGTGATCTTTCCGCTGGAGGAGACGATGATCTTTCCGTCAAAAGTCGAAGGTCGCAGGTCGTTCGACTTTTGACCCTTCGATAAACTGAGGGCAGGCTCTTCGACTTTTGACAAGATTTTGAACGCCGTCATCTCCTTACCCTCTTCGGGTGAAGCGAAATCTGCCTTTCCAAGCCAATGCAACATTTGAATGACATACTTGACCAACATGCCATCCACTGCATCCCAATAGGCGAATCCGCGCAGGAATTGACCATCGGATGCACGTTTGATGAACCACGAGTCATAGTCCCCAGCGGGGCGCTGGAAGTCGGGGAATTTATCCTTGATAGCTTTGACGAAGGCAGGGATACTCCACCACTTCCCTTGCGGAATGTCGTGGATGAGGTTCATCAAAAATTCACGTGTCACCTGCGGTTGATTCTTCCACTCGCCTTCACAGATGATCGTGGGAATCAAGCGTAGTTCATCAAAGGTGGTGGATTTCAGCCAGGCGCTGTAGAGCGAATTCAATGCATCGGCTCGCGAAGCTTCGAGGAAGGTTTTGACAGATTCGGGTTGCAGTGTGTTTTTCTTGATGAGGTTGGCTGTGATGAGTATTTTTTGAAGTGCAGGCGTTTCCAACGGCAAGCCATTGGATTCCATGCTAATTCTCAAGGCGGCAAGATAAGTCGTTGCATCATCGAGGATGTGGTCAGTGGCGGGGATTTCGAATGCTTTTTCGACGGGTGTGGCGGGACGTCCCAACGCTTCATTGGATGGAGCGGGAGGAATGTCTTTTGCGCTGACTTCGTTGATGATCTCGAACAGATCTTCGGGGATGTAGGCAAATTCCTGTGCGCCTTTTTCAGTGTCGAAGAAAGCTTTGGCAAGCAGGGCGCGATAAAAGAGGATTTCAGAAGTGGAGGCGGGTTTCAGGTGTGGACGTTCGCGGTCGCGTTTGCCTGCGCCCATTTCGCGGATGTCACCGTATTTGCGTGCGAAGGCCACCCATTCCAGTTTTCCTTCTGCTTCAATGAGTGCGTTCAACGCGGAGCGGGCTTCAGTGGAGAGAATGTCGAGGGTTTCAGAAACAGCTTCAAGGTCCAGCAGAGAGGCGCAGAGTTCTTCGAGCGCTGAGTCTGTATCTGTGGATTCCAATTCAAGTCCCCAAAAATCCGCCACAATGCGGAGGTGGCCAAGATCGGATTTGTGGAGGGAGTGAAGGAGATCGGGCATGGAAGGGTGTGATGAGGAACGAGTGATGAGTAACGAGTGGATTTTACCCGTTTCTTGCTACTCATTACTCGGCACTTTGCCCATCACCCATGCACCACCCGCAATGCTTGTGGCAATATCTCGAAACTGACCTTTTTCAAGTTGCTGCCAAAACTGGTGAAGACTTCGCCATCGGCGTGGATGTAAAGCGGCAGGTCAGACGTGAGTGTGAGTTTTTTGAACTCACCCATGCGCACTTGTTTGAAACGCATGTGCGTGCCTTTCATAAATTCGGGTACGAGTCGGAACATGGTGCCGCGCGAAACTTTCGTAACCGCAACCGTTTCCATTTTGCCGTCGTTGTTCTTTGCATCAGGCGCAAGCATGAATCCGCCGCCTTCGCGCGGTCCGTTGCAGAGGGTGAGCATGAGCAGTTTGTCTTCCCATGTGCCCGCTTCGGTTTCGATGCGCATGGTCATTGGGTTGTGGTTGAGGATGATGGTTTGAATGACTGCCGTCAGATACATGAGAAAACCTTTGACGATGGGCAGTTTGTGCGAGCGAATGGTCACCACTGCGTCGAAGCCAATACCAAGAGTGTTATCGAAATATTCCTGACGCCCATGTTCGTCGGTCATCAAGCCGATATCCACAGGCTGGATGTTATCTGAGCTAAGCGCATGTGCCAGCGCATGAGATGATTTCTGGGTCATGCCAATGGAATAGGCGAAGTCATTGCCCGATCCAATGGGAACGACCGCCATGACGGGTCGCTTCTCCGCTGGAACCTGCATCAGACCATTCATCACTTCATGCGCTGTACCATCACCGCCCATGGCGATGACCATGTCGTAGCCTTCTTCAGCAGCCTGCCTGGCGAGTTCAATTGCATGAGTCGGGTAGACCGTTCCGCTCCAGGTCAATTCACCTTTGAATTCCTGCGCGATCGGGCGTAGTTCATTGGCGGTCTTCCAGGCACGTCCCATGTCTGCCATGGGGTTGAGGATAAGCTTCACTTTACGGGGCATGAATTGACTCCTGAGTTGGTTTGCAAATATAACCCCGCTTCACTCTATTTGGTTACCCCGTTCTATTTTTTAAGCTCGTCCTTGAAGGATACAAGATTCAATGGGCCCGTGCCAGCGGTTGCAACCACGAAAGAACCTCGTTGATATTTTTTCGCTTTGTACAGAGCTACATCGGCGGCGCGCAGCAAATTGCCCGCATCCTGCGCGTGCAGCGGATAGACCGCAATCCCTGCTGTCAGCCCCAACCGAACGGGCGGCTTGCCCGGGATGATGTATGTATATTCATTCATTAACTCGACGATCTTATGGGTGACGATCTGCGCTTCCTGTAAACCGCTGTCGCGCAGGATCAAGGTTAATTCATCGCCGCCATAGCGTGCCAGAAAATCAGCGGTGCGTGTCGATTCCGCCAGATAGCGGAATACATGCCGCAGCACATCGTCGCCAACCGAGTGTCCATACGTATCGTTAACTGCTTTGAAACCATCCAGATCCATCATTACGACAACGAATTGGGTCTTTGTGCGGCTGGCGTGATTCAACTCTCCCTGCAGGCGTTCTTCCAGGGCGCGGCGGTTGGGGAGACCCGTCATGCTATCGGTATTTGCGCGCTGGGCAAGTTCCTCGTGACGGTTGGCATTGAAGATGGCAATTGCCGCCTGATCTGCAAGCAAACCAAGCAGGCGCTTTTCCGCATTGGTGAATTGCCCCGTGATCGTTCGGGATAGATTCATAACCCCAACAATGCTATTGCTGAATTTAAGCGGAAGTCCTATGATCGAGCCAGTCCAATCCAATGGCACGCCATCGAAGATGGGATGGTTGTTCATATCCTCGACAATGATCTGCTCGCCGCTCTCGGCCACTGAATAGGTGAGCCCATTCGGCCTTGGCGGGGCGAAGGGAATGTCCCTTTCCCCATTTGTGCTGAGCGAGGGTATCCTCTCAAAAATTCGGGGGGGGAGAGTCTCTCAAGCCCAGG
>VGOX01000339.1 GCA_016875755.1 Chloroflexota bacterium | reverse complement strand
CACTTTGCGCCCACCCTTGCGATGGTTGCATGGCGAGCAGGCCGTCACAAGATTTGTCCAAACCTGTTTCCCGCCCAAATGGCGCGGAATTACATGGTCGAGTGTCAGATTGGTTTCGCGTTTGCCGCAGTACTGACAGGTATAATTATCGCGGCGGAATATTTCACGGCGCGTCAATTTTACTCGCGGGCGCGGTCTGTGAATTTGTGACTCCAATCGGATAACAGAAGGGCGGGGGAGCAGTTGCGAAACGGTTTTGATGTGCCCGCGTCCATTGGCGATCATTCCAGCCTTACCCGCAAGGATCAAACCGATTGCGCGTCGTGTTGTGCATACGTGGATCGGCTCAAAATTAGCATTGAGTACAAGAACAGCCTCATGCATGGTTCCTCGGCAACTTGCGTGATTATACTGCCAGTTTTCTGAATTCGTACAATAGTACAGGAGCATTTGAAATGAACGTATTGATCTGTGGCGGCTCTGGTTTTTTGGGGAGTGCGCTCACAAAATCACTAATTGCGGATAGTCATAATGTTTTCACTCTGACCCGTGGCTCGCGTGCCCCCAAAGGCGCTCAAGCTATACGCTGGGATGCAAAAACTACAAATGGCTGGGGGCATCTTATTAATGAGATGGATGTTGTCATCAATTTGGCGGGGAAGTCACTCTCGACCTGGCCTTGGACTACCGCCACCAAACAAGCCTTCCATGACTCACGCATCACACCTGGATTTTTGCTGGTTCAAGCCATCCAGGCTGCGACACGCCGCCCGGGCATTTTCGTGCAAGCTTCAGGCATCAATTACTATGGTCTACATGGTGATATTGCCGAAGAATCCACCCCGCCTGCAGATGATTACCTTGCGCAGTTGGCAGTTCAATGGGAAAATGTCACCCAATCACTCGACGACTTGGGATTACGGAGAGTCATCCTGCGCACTGCGCCTGTATTAGGCAAAGGAGGCTTACTGCCTTTGATTTCATTGCCCGTGCGATTATTTATTGGCGGACCGCTTGGCGCAGGAAAACAAGCTATGCCGTGGATTCACATCAACGATTGGGTGGGAGCGGCGCGTCACCTTATGGCCGATGAAAACGCTCGCGGTGCATACAACCTGATTGCGCCCACGCCCACTTCCAACGCTGAGTTCAACAAGACACTGGCAGAAGTGCTTCACCGCCCATATTGGTTCCCGACTCCTGCATTTTTATTGCGGAACGTTTTGGGTGAAATGAGCGTCACTGTTCTCGATGGCAGGTTCTCAAGCCCGAAGCGTTTGCTCGAGTCTGGGTATAAGTACCAGTTTTCCCGTTTGAAAGAAGCGTTGCTTGATTTGCTTGCATAAACCCAAAGGAGAAAAATCATCCATGAAGAAGTTTGTCATCCTTTTATTAGTGTTCATCACGGCGTGTGCACCCTCGGCGCAGGAACAGATTGTCCTGCCGCAAATGCTGCCGACTGCCACCGCATATATTGACCCATCCTACCCGACCGCAGAGGTTTCATTGGCGGCGCCGAATCAAACCGCGAGCGGTATCGATGTGCGCATGGAACGCGCATGGGTGGAAGGGAAAAGTGTGAATGCTGATGTGTGTTTTACCCTGCCCGATACATCCGATTGGTCGATCTGGTCGGCAAGTTTGGTCTATGGTGATTCGTTCCTGCAGGAATATGGGACGACGCTCATCAGTTTGCAAGAGCCTGCCGAGGGCGTGCCCGGTCTGCGTTGTGACACGTTAACCTTTGTTGTGCCGCCCGATGCTGATCTTGCCAATGCAACGATTTTGATCGATGCGATCGCTGCAACCCCGCGAGAAGGTGAATATTGTTCGGTGTATATGCCGAAGATCCAGCAGGCGATGGCGGAGCGCGGCATTGGCATTGTGCTGGATTGCGTGGATGTGAACGGTGTGCTGACCATGCAGATCATAAGCAAGCCGCCTGAGATGACGCAGGAGCAGGCGGAGGAACTGGTGTACAGCGATGAGTTCTACACAGTGAAGGGACCGTGGAATTTCTCGTTCGATTTGTCGCAGTAAATTTCTTGTTGTATAATAGCCGCATGTTTGTAAAGTCCTTCACCAGTACCTATTATTACGCCCACCCGTAGCCCGCTGCGATGGTGTGCATTCAACGCGCCCCTCATCATCGCGGGCGCGTTTTTGTTTGGGAATTTTCAGAATATATTCTGCTAATTCAAGAAGGCACATGAAGGCATATTCCAAACTTTTAGGCAAAAACATCTTTTCTTTTCAGGAGAAGTTATGAACATTGAAGAACAAGTAGAACTATTGATGCAGGGCGCTGACTATGGCGATATGGAACTGCAAAATGCCATGGCAAAGGAACTGCGTGAGCGGTTGTTGCTTGCCGAAAAAGAGAAACGCCCCCTGCGTGTTTATTGCGGATACGATCCCACTTCCACAGACCTGCATTTGGGGCATACCATTTCCATGCGGAAATTGCGCCAATTTCAGGATCTGGGACACGAAGTGACCTTCCTGATTGGCAGTTACACTGCGTTGGTGGGTGACCCTTCAGATAAGAACAAGGCGCGTCCTGTTTTGACCGAGGAGAAGGTTGCCGAGAACGCAAAAACCTACGCTGAGCAGGCTTTCCGCGTGCTGGATAAAGAGAAGACAAAGATCCGTTACAACGGCGAGTGGTTGTCCAAATTGACGTTGGTGGATCTGATCCGCCTTGGGCAGAATTTCACCGTCCAGCAGTTTTTGGCGCGTGAAAATTTCTCCAAACGTCTTGATAAAGGTGAACCGATCTACCTGCATGAAACCTTCTACGCCTTGATGCAAGGATACGATGCTGCCGCCATGGAAACCGATGTACAAGTCGGCGGCTCAGACCAGTTGTTCAATATTATTGTGGCGGGACGTAAGTTGCAGGAAGCTTTGGGTCAAAAGCCGTTGGTGGGCATTATTACAGGTATTTTGCCCGGCACAGACGGCACACAGCGTATGTCCAAATCAACGGGCAATATTGTGCCGATCAACACTGGTGCAGATGATATGTTCGGAAAATTGATGTCGGTGCCTGATTCGGCGATGGGTATTTACATGCGCCTTGTCACCCGCTGGAGTCCGCAGGAGATCACGAAGATCGAGAGTGGACTTGCGGCTGGCACGCTCCATCCGCGTGATGCGAAGATGAATATGGCTGAGGAAATCGCCAGCATCTTTTATACGGTTGAAGAGGCAGCA
The DNA here is from genome assembly GCA_016875755.1 of Chloroflexota bacterium. Lineage (GTDB taxonomy): Bacteria > Chloroflexota > Anaerolineae > Anaerolineales > Villigracilaceae > Villigracilis. Next base: position 529 of record VGOX01000339.1, on the reverse strand, counting down.
TCTGCCCGCGAGAATTTCATCAAGATGTTCCAGCAAAAGGAAATCCCCGATGAGATGCCGGACTATGCATTAAAGGATGGCCAAACCGTTCTGGATGTCATCATCGAGGCGAAACTTGCTGAGAGCAAAAGCAAGGCGCGCAGTTTGATCGACCAGAAGGGTGTGCGTCTTGACGGGGAAGTTTTGGAACGCGGTGATGCGCCCTTCCCGCACCCTGGTGTGTTGCAAGTTGGTAAGAGGCGCTTTTTACGTGTGAAATAGGTAATAAAAAAGGATGCAGTTTCAAACTGCATCCTTTTTATTGTGCGCCCAGCATGGGCGTTGACTAGAGGGTGAAAGACCCTTATGGAGGTTGATTGCACCAACCATTAGCGGAAGGCAAGGGCGTTGTCGCGAGGCAGGGTCTGGAGGAAGCCGGAAGCAAAACTGCGGTTTGAGGAATACGAAGCACGTAAGAGGCTATCCAAGTCGGGCGAGTTGGCAACAAGCAGCGAAGCCCAATGCAATCAAGGACTTGGGGAGTAAACGT
>VGOX01000338.1 GCA_016875755.1 Chloroflexota bacterium | reverse complement strand
CAAGAGTGCCGTTCCCGTTTCGTTTGGGGCAGAGTTTATTTTACCCGAACCTCGTCTACAAAAGTCGAGCCTGTTTGAGTGACTAAATTCTGATGTCCAGTTGTCTCAAATCATTGACACATTCCGGCCTCTGGCGGCGGTAGTTTACTTTCGCAGACCTTTATCTTTTTGACAACCCTTTATTCTTTTTTCGCTGAGTAGTTACTCTTTATCGCAAGTTATTTTGGCGCACGAAATTACCTCAGAAGCACGATCTATAACATAATGGAAGAGGACATTCTCTCCATCAGAGATTATGTCTCCACTTGTATGGATGAGGACGTTTTGCAAGCGCTCTCGTCTGGAGATGTGCAGTACAACGTATCGGCGGGCTGGCCTGGTGGTATGACCGATCCGCGGTATTGGGAACAGCAAGCCTGTCTTGATTCCGTCAATGCCTACAATTCCCGCGCCGAGATCTATACTTATTACGCAATAGACGAAACCACATTAGCCTATGGGCTCGATCAATGGGCGACTCTATTCCCAGACGAAAGTTATGAATTTGGTGCAGTGATCGACGCAGAAACAAATAACGTGGAAGATCTTTGGTTAGGGTTGGAAGATACCTATATCTATCCCGATCTTGAATACGATGAAGAGTTGGACGTCTATAATTATGCCGCTGCCGTACCGCTTCAAAACTCACGCGGAGAGGTTATTGGCGGTCTGTCAATTTTTCTGGATGCAGGTTGGGCAGTCGAAAATCTTCAGACGCTTTCGACAAATCTGCTGGTCATTTTTATCGCTATTTTCGCGTTGATCACAGTTCTTGTCTTGGTGATTACCCGTAAAACAACTTCGGAACTTACTGCGCTGAAAGATGCCTCCATGCGAGTTGCAGACGGCGATTACACTCCCATTACCCTAAAACCGCACAAGCTTAACGACGAAGTCTCCACGCTGGCGCAATCGTTCAACACCATGCTCGATAAAGTTCACACCCGCGAAGAAACCCTGCAGCATGAAGTGGAAGAACTCAAAGTTCAAATTGATATGGAAAAACGCCAGAAGGATGTAAAGGAGATCGTGGAAAGCGAATTCTTCCAAGACCTCAAACAACGCGCGTCCGAGGTTCGCAAGCAGCGCTCGAAAAAAGAATAACCCTACAAAATATTGGCAGGGTCCACTTCCACCCGCCAATCGGCAATCCTCATTTCCCTCAATACCGCTGCTGGGTCGGGTCCGCGCAAGACGATCTGCCAGCGGTATTCTCCATTTTCCTTCGCAAAAAAACATGGGACAGGCCCGATCATTTCGGTTTGACGAAAACCAACCGCCTCTAATCTTGCCTTGAGCTTGTCTCCCAGTTTACGGGCTTCTTCCTCAGCCTTGAGCGGATCAGTCTCTCTATATTCCAAACGTGCCAACTTTGCAAAGGGTGGATACCCCAACTGCTTGCGATACTCCAACTCGCGTTCGTAAAAACCATTCACATCATGTCCTGCCGCAAATTGGAGCGCGTAATGCTCGGGCATGAACGTCTGCATGACCACTTTCCCGCCGCGTGACGAACGTCCCGCCCGCCCCGCAACCTGCGTCAGCGTTTGAAAGACGCGCTCATTCGCAAATGGGTCAGGTAGGCTCAAACCGACATCCGCCAGCACAATTCCAACTAAAGTGACCATCGGTAAGTCCAAGCCCTTTGCCAGCATTTGCGTGCCGACCAGCACATCGGCTTGATGATTTGCAAAATGGGTGAGGATGATCTCGTGTGCATCCTTTTGGCGCGTTGTGTCCCAATCCCAGCGCAATGTCCGTGCGGAGGGGAACATGGCTTTCACTTCTTCTTCCACCCGTTCGCTTCCCAACCCATACTCGCGGATCTGTGTACTCGCGCACGTAGGGCAAGTCTTCGGTTTCTGACGCGAATATCCGCAGCGGTGACACTGTAATTCGCCGCTCTTCAACTTTTGACCTTCAATATGCAATGTCAATGGCGTTTCGCAATTTGGACATTTCAACGTCGTGCCGCAATCGCGGCAGAAGATGTACGTCGCAGTTCCGCGGCGATTCAAATAGACAATGGCTTGCTCGCCGCGCTCTAAAACTTCCGCCAGCGACTCTGCCAGCGCACGCGAGAAAATTCCACGGTTGCCATTCTTCAATTCTTCGCGCATATCCACCACCTGCACAGGCGGCAAAGCGGAGTCGGTCACACGCTCGGGCAATTCCAGTTTTTGCATTTGCCCATGCTCGGCGGCAAAGCGTTGTTCTACTGTTGGCGTAGCGGAGCCCATCACGCACACTGCACCGCATAACTTAGCGTATTCCTGCGCGGACGTCACAGCATGGTAATAGGGCGGCTCGTTTTGATAATACGAACTATCGTGGCATTCATCCACCACGATGAGACCAATATTCGGCAGGGGAGTAAATAACGCCGAACGCGCCCCAATGATGACGTTTAACTTCCCAGCCCGGGCACGCCGCCACGTATCATATCGTTCACCTTCAGAAAGCTTCGAGTGGACCAACCCAACCTGCCCCGGAAAGCGCACCAGAAACCGCCGCACCGTTTGCGGGGTGAGCGCAATTTCAGGCACAAGGATGATAACTTGCTTGCCAAGTTTGAGTGTCTCTTCAACAGCGCGGAGATAGATTTCGGTTTTGCCAGAGCCAGTGACGCCGTAGAGTAGAAAGGCAGAAGGCGGAATGCGGAGAGCAGAGGTGATGGCTTGTAACGCGGAGTTTTGCTCAGCGGTCAATTCCAACTCGTTACTCGTTACTTGTTTCTCTATCTTCCCTAATGGGTCGCGGAAGATTTCGTTTTCAAATAAACGGATTAGCCCGCGTTCTTCCAACTCTTGCAAGTCGGCGAGGTTGCAGCCCGTTTGGGCATAGACCCACGAAAGGTTGATCGGTTCAGGCTGTTGGATGAGAAACCGCAGTGCGGACCCTCTGCGTGCCTGAGTCTGTTTCGTGGAGCCGAGCGAGTCCATCTCTGCAAACGCCGCTTCAGGCGTGACTGCGAGTTGGGCAACGCGAATGTGCTTTGGTCTCACCCTTGGTGGTGGCAGGATATTGCGCGTAGTCAGTACGCCCTTTTTCACCAGCAGATTTGCTGTCTTACGCCAATCCACCTTGGCAAAGTTACTGTCGATCTGCCGCCCGCGCAATGCGCCGCGTTCGTGAAGTAATTTCAACAACCGACCACTGACCACAGACGATGGACCGCTTTCAATTGTCTGTGGTCTGCCGTCCACGGTCTGATATAGAACATCCGCCTGTTGACTCAACCCCGTGGGAATCATCAACCCAATGATCGCGGCAAGCGGATTCAGCGTAGTAGCTGCCATCCGAATGGCAAGAGCAAGCTGCGGCGGAGTCAGAAGCGGTGCAGGGTCGAGCAGGTCAAGAATCGGTTTGAGATTCGGTACGTCGGAAGAATCGGTCAGCTCAATAACAATCCCCTGCACAATCTGGTTGCCGAATGGTACAGTGACAAGACACCCCGCCTGAATGTGAGCGGCAAGCTCGGGCGGGCTGGTGTAATCAAAGATTCCGTGAATTGCAGAAACGTTAACAGCGATGCGCGCGTACATGGGATGATTATACCCAGCGCGGCACAATATGGCTGTGGGTATTAAATAATTAATGGTATCTTCTCAATAAATCGTGGGAAGAGCAGTAAATAATTGAAAACACCCGGAACAAAGATAAACGGGTAAACTAACGCCAGCATGTTTGACGATATTGAACTGAACGCAATC
>VGOX01000337.1 GCA_016875755.1 Chloroflexota bacterium | reverse complement strand
AACGGCCCTCTGGCAGGCCTGCCCCGTGACATTGCAGAAAAGAGATACCCGAAGCCAGTATTTCGAAGTCCATACGAACCATTTTGCGGCACTGGCGAGAGCGATTGGGAAATCTATTGCCGGGGAGCCAGGGCAGTGGAAAAAATCATTCGGCAAGGTGTAGGAAGTTACCTTGTGGTTGCACATGGCGGAATCCTAAATTCTGCGCTGAGGACTATCATTGGCGCACAGCCTTTCATCAACCAACAAGGCATGGTATTTGGATTTGGTGATACTGGTTATGCTCGGCTGGAATATCGATCTTCTGAACATATCTGGATACTCCGTGAATTCGATCCAGGTTTATAAGAAAAAAGGTGTCTCATCTTATGCAAGACACCTTTTTTCTTATTTTTTCTTATCGTAAAGAGAACCAGTTCAGATTCCGTAGACCTGCGGCCAGATCTTCACGGAAGTCGCTTTCAGACATGCGCCACTCCCAGTTGCCGCCCAATTTGCTGGGAAAGTTCATACGCGCTTCACCGCCTAACCCGAGCACATCCTGCATCGGGGCAACGGCGATCACTGCCACAGATTTCCACACAGCACGGATCAAGTCCCAGGCAAAGTCGTGAGCATCCACACCGAGATAGCGGCGGGCGAAATCACGTTCACTTTCGGGAGCATGTGCATACCAACTCATCGCTGTATCGTTATCATGCGTCCCTGTGTAAGCAACACAATTCGGCACATGGTTATGCGGCAGGAATGGATTTTCTGGCCCAGTAAAGCCAAATTGCAGCACCTTCATCCCCGGCAGATCAAATGCAGCGAGCAATTCAAGCACATCAGGAGTCACAAGACCCAGGTCTTCGGCAATGATGGGCAGGCCAGCATCTGCATTACCCTTCTTTTGCAGGTCTTTTTGCACTGCACGGAAGAAGTCTTGCGCGGGGCCTGGCACCCACTTACCATGTTCAGCCGTCGAATGCGAGGCGGGAATTTCATAATAACCAGCAAACCCACGGAAGTGGTCGAAACGCAAAATGTCCACAGTTTGTAAGACCGCACGCACGCGCGAAAGCCACCATGCATATTTTTCTTTGTTATGAACCGCCCAATCGTACAGCGGGTTTCCCCACAACTGCCCGGTGGCAGAGAACAGATCAGGCGGAACCCCTGCCACAACAGTTGGGTTGCCGCTTTCATCAAGATAGAATAGATCAGGGTTTGCCCACACATCCGCAGAGTCATACGCTACAAAGATGGGAATATCGCCAACGATCTGAATTCCTTTCTCATTGGCATACTTGCGAATCTTATCCCACTGTTTGAAGAATAAAAATTGATAAAAGGAATGACGCTGGATATCATCCGCCAGTTCCTTGCGGGCTTTTGCCAAAGCAGCTTTTTTGCGGGAACGTAACGCCTCGGGCCACCCGTTCCATGCGCCGCCACCATTGGACTCTTTCAACGCCATGAAAAGGGCAAAGTCATCGAGCCAGGCAGCATTGTCGGCGCAGAATTGCTCAAAGGGTTTGCTCAAAACTCCAGGGTTGGTTTGGAAGCGGGCAAAAGCCTTCAGCAACAGATCCAGCTTTTTAGGTATGAGCATGCCAAAGTCTACATGTGAGGCGAGCAGTTCCTTGAGCGGAGCAAGGTCTGCGTCCGTCACCAATCCATTGGCAAGCAAATCGTCTGGGCTGATCAAATAGGGATTGCCCGCAAAGGCAGAGAAGCACTGGTACGGAGAGTCGCCATACCCTGTTGGGCCAAGCGGGAGAATTTGCCAAAGAGAGCAGCCAGTGGATGCAAGCCAATCTACAAAGCGATAGGCTTGCGGACCGAGATCGCCAATGCCATACGGACCAGGCAGACTGCTGGGGTGAAGAAGTATGCCAGAAGAGCGTTTGAATGCCATGTTATTTCACCAATGATTGATAGAGTTTTAGATATTCCTGCGCTGAGGCTTCCCACGAAAAATCCTGAGCCATGCCTGCGCGCTGAAGGTTCTGCCATTGTTCGCGGTTCGCGTATACCTTGATACCAGTTTTGACCGCGCCCATCAACGACATATGATGTGCCTTTTCGAACACAAAACCTGTGCGGTTATGTTTCACAGTATCGTTCAATCCGCCTACAGCGCGGGCAATGGGCACACATCCGTACCGCATGGCAATCATTTGCGCCAAACCGCATGGTTCGTAACGCGAAGGCATAAGCAGCATGTCGGCGCCTGCATAGATCTGACGGGCAAGCGCGGCATCAAAACGAGTGATAGCCTTTATCTTTTCGGGGAAAGCGGTTTGTAATTCGAGTGCGGCATTTTCCAGTTTTGGGTCGCCTGTGCCAAGGATGACCGCTTGAAAATTCACGTTCTTCATGCTTTTCAAGGCAGTGAAGGCAAGGTCAACTCCTTTTTGAACATCCATGCGCGAGATGATGGCAAGCAATGGTATGTTCGGGTCATTTGCCAGCCCAAGTTTATCCTGCAGCATGCCTTTATTTTCAGCGCGTTTCTCAAGGGAGTTGATATCATAATTGACCGCAATGGAAGTGTCTGTTGCAGGGTCAAAGGAATCGGTATCGATTCCGTTCAAAATTCCGCTCAAGGTTTCGCGGCGGAACTGTAAAAAGGCATTCAAGCCGCAGCCAAATTCCTCAGTGAGCACTTCATTGGCATATGAAGGGGAAACCGCCACCACCGCATCAGACGCCCATAATCCAAGCGGCAGGGGCATCACCCGCGCCCATTCGGGCAGGTCAGTCTGTGCAAGTTTGACACCATAATTTTCAAGCACGGCGCTGATGTCGGGTCCCATGAACGGAAGATTATGCAATGTCACCACCCCCGCTACATGACGCGCTCCCGCTTCCCAGCGCTTGGTCAAATTCCCATAAATGCTGAGCGCTGTGTGCCAATCATTGGCATGCACAACATCAGGCGACCAATGTACCTGGTTGGGAAGTTCCAGCGCAGCCAGTGAAAAGAACGTATATTTCTCCGCATCCAGTTTTGAATCGAGGGAGTAGACAGAACCATTTGCACGGATGGGATCACCGCTGATGAAATAAACCGTCATCCCATTTAGAGTGGTCTCGAACGCCTCCACCTCCACCTCGGAGCCGCCGCGCGGGATCAGGAAGATGCCCAATGGCTTGAGATTCTCCCCCTTCACCACAGGATGATATGGCAGCACAAGCCTAATATCTAATTTCACATCATCATTCGAAAGTGCGCGGATCGCCTGCGGGAGAGAACCCGCCACATCGCCAAGTCCGCCGACCTTTACGAACGGGTCGGCCTCGGCTGCGAGAAAAAGTACATTGATCGTCTTGGGCATGAACTGATTTTACCCGACCATATCCCCTTCGAGATTTCCTTTTATTATGGGGTTTACAAAAAAACCTCCGAGATACGGCTCGGAGGTTTTTAATGAGTTGGGGAGCCTGATGGGTTTCGAACCCACAACATCTACAGCCACAGTGTAGCGCTCTGCCGTTGAGCTACAGGCTCCATGTTCTGCCCACCCCAGCGAATTATTGGGTAAGCGGGCAATATTTTACCACAACTGGACTTATTTTATCAACGCCCGAACTGCTTCCGCCGCCGCCTCTTTCTTAACCTGAACCTGCTCGCCATTGACGAGGTTTTTGACTACAACCAAGCCTTGCGCCGCTTCATCAGGGCCGATCACCAATGCAACTTCCATCTTCATTTTGTCTGCAAACTTGAATTGCTTGGGCAATTTCGTCGGCTCAGGGTAGACCATTGCT
>VGOX01000336.1 GCA_016875755.1 Chloroflexota bacterium | reverse complement strand
GGGCACATTGGGTCGTGAGTCTTTTTCTGAATACAGAACCGCAAAGGATTGCTCATCTATGCGGCTGAAGAATTCTTTGTAGAAGGCGCCTGCCCATGAGTTCTCCAGACGTTTCCGTTGTTTCTCTGGCAGTTCACTGGCGGCGCTAATCAATGCGGGTTGTTGGTGTTTGGTGTTTTTTCTGAACATGCGTTGATTGTATTAAATTTTTTCGGTTTTGACGAGGGTTGCTACCCTTTTTGCAGTGGACTCATACATATTCCCGTCCACAGAACCGCAGTAGACGGAGTCTTTATACACCGTTGGGGAGCTGCTGACCTGGTTATCCGTTTTGAAGCGCCAGACTTCCTTTGCCGTACGAATATCTACACAATAGATAAAACCATCTGCTGCCCCCAGAAAGATGAAATCCCCAGCAATGGCAGGTGAAGAAACCGAACCTTTGCCAAGGCGGTACTTCCAGATGGCCCAACCACTCTTGGAATCCAGCGCATACAACGTCCCGTCGAGAGAGGCGACATACACTGCCTGCCCTTGATTGGTTGGGGAGGACGTAACCGCCCGCTTCGTCTGAAAACGCCATTTCATCGTGCCGCGAAAATCCACCGCATGCACTGTCCCCATTTCCGTGCCGAAGTAGATCAATTCATTGGCGATCAAAGGCGTGGCATAGATCGGTGCATCGGTGGAAAACTTCCAAACCGCGCGCCCGCTATTGACATTGACCGCATGAAGATATTGATCTTCCGAACCAAAGAAAACATGGTCATCTGAAATTCGCGGAGAGGAATAGATCTTGCCTTCCGTAAAATTCGTCCAGACCATCTTGCCGGTACGGGTATTGACCACATGCAGACTTTGATCCTCAGAGCCAAAGAATAGATTATTGTCGTACACCAACGGGCGCGCAACAATACCACCCTCCGTGGGATATTTCCATTGAAACTGACCGTCCGCTGCATTCAACGCATATAGGTTGTTGTCATAGCAGCCGACAAATAATGTACCTTGATGTAAAAGAGGCGTTCCCCGAATTTCATCTTCACACATGAACGACCACAACGGTTTGACACCGCCGCTGGAAACAGGCAATGCGGAGGTGATCTTGGAGAGCGCGCCTGTCTTGCGTGCCACACTCATCAATGCATCTTTCATTGCCTGCGCGTTGGGGAAGCGATCTGCAGGGTTGTATTGCAAAGCAGTGTTGATCACCGCTTCAAGTTCAACAGAAATGTTCGTATTAATGCGGCGGACTGGGCGCTCTGCAAAAGAAAACGGAGGTTCGAGGCGCGGATCGCGGCGCGTTACAGCGTGATGCAAGGTTGCCCCCAGCGAATAAATATCTGCCAGAGGAGTTGCTTCACCGCGATATTGCTCCGGGGGAGAATATCCCTCCGTGCCGATCATCGTCCCCTTCTGTCCACTCTGGAACGTTTTCGCAATGCCAAAATCTACCAGAACCACATCCCCATTGTGATTGATCATCACGTTCGAAGGTTTCATATCGCGAAACACAACCGGGTCTGGTTTATGACCATGCAAATATTCCAACACATCACAAAGCTGGATCGCCCAGCTAATAATCTGATCCTCAGGCAAAAAGCCGTTCGAATCGTTCAACACCGTCTCCAGATCCTTGCCATGCACGAACTCAAGGACAAGATACGAGTGATCGTTATGCGAAAAATAATCGTAAATGCGCGGAATTGAAGGATGATTAAGCGTGGCAAGCATGTTCGCTTCACGCTCAAAGTTCTGCACGATCGTCTGGCGCACCAGAGGGTCTGGTGCCATATTGATCATTTACTTTACCGCCACCAATTTCACAACATTTGGAAAATGCAGGTCACGGGCACGATACACCGACCCCATCCCGCCAATGCCGATCACATCCTGAATGTTATAGCGGTTCACAAGCGTCACGCCGGGCGTAAGCTGCTGGCGAGCAGACTGATTCCCAGACCCTGATTCTGAACCGATCGGCGAGGTAATATTCCTAGTTTCCATACTGGAGAAATCCCATCTGTGAATTATAGTGTGCTGTTGGGGGAATTGCAAATACCAGGGATTGCAATTTTGTTTACAGACCACTTGCACAGAAACCTTTTCTACGGCAAAATGCATCCTTGTGAAGATTATTGCCGTCAGTGACCAGATCGTGGAACGCGTCTATACCCTTGTCCCCAGCGGACAATTCCCCGATGTGGGCCTGATCCTCGGCTGTGGCGACCTACCCTACACCTATCTTGAATATATCGTCACCATGCTGAACGTGCCGCTCTATTACGTGCCAGGCAACCACGACCCCCAATATAACCCGCTGGATATGCGCTCTCGCGCCGAAGGCGGCATCAATCTGGACCTGAAGACTGTTTATTACAAAAACACCCTGGTCGGCGGCTTTGGCGGATGCGTACGCTACCGCCCCGATGGGACGAATCAATACACCCAGAAAGAAGCCTACCTGCGGGCATTTCGGATGCTGCCGCGCTTGCTGGTCAACCACCTCAAATACGGGCGCGCGTTGGATGTACTCATCAGCCACTCACCTCCCTTTGGTATCCATGATGATACCGACCCGGCACATAATGGTTTCAAAGCCCTGCGCTGGCTTCTGCAAGTCGCCAAGCCGCGCTACCACCTGCACGGACACACCCATTTCTATCGGAACAATATTGCCAGAAATGAAAGCGATCTCGGCGTAACCAAGATCATCAATGTTTACCCTTACAAGATAATCAAGATTTAACAGGAACCTAATGTCAGACGAATTGAACTCCCGCGTACGCGCAGATTTTAATCGCGCCCGCTTCAAATCCTTTATCAATCAGGTTTTCTCGGTACTCTCCGGACAACCCAACAACACGCTGCTCTCCTATGACGCCATCAAGGAAAAACTTCGGGTGGGCGGTCCCATGTATCGGGGTGTAAAAACCGTCCGTTTGGATCAGGTGGCGGGTAGTCTGAACCGCTATCATGAATTTGACCGAGCCTTCCTGCCCAAGGAAGATCAACTTGCCAGCCGCTGGCAAAAAGTCGACCGCGCGTTTTATGAAGACATCCATCTTCCTCCCGTCGTCCTCTACAAAGTTGGTGAGGTCTATTTTGTCGTAGATGGTCATCACCGCGTTTCAGTTGCCCGCGAGCAGGGACAGGAATTCATCGAAGCCGAAGTGCGCGAATGTGCCACCCGCGTGAATATTACAGCAGACATCAAACCCGAAGACCTTGAGATCCTCGGCGCAAAAGTGGACTTTCTCGAGCGCACCTCGCTCGATCACCTGCGACCTGATGCCAATATCAAGATCACTGTGCCCGATGGTTTTGAACGCATGTTGGAACATATCGCCGTGCATCGTTATTTCATGGGCAAGGATTTCAAACGAGACATCTCCGAGCATGAAGCGGTGGAACATTGGTACGACACGGTCTACATGCCCATCATCAACATCATTCGCGAAAGCGAACTGCTCAGAGATTTTCCCGGCAAGACCGAAAGCGATCTCTACCTGTGGGTGCTCGATCACCAACATTACCTGTACAAAGAACAAGGACAGCCCCTGCAATCGCCTGAAGACGCCGCGAAATTATTCATTGAAGAAAACGAGTAACCATGACTGACCTTCATCCATTGGCTGGAGTATACGCCGCCGCCGTATCTCCCCTTCGAAACACAGACGCCTCTTCCTTTGACTTCGAGTCGACTCTGACCTTTTTACATTTCCTCGCTGATAGAGGTTGCCATGGTGCATTGCTTTTCGGAACCACTGGC
>VGOX01000335.1 GCA_016875755.1 Chloroflexota bacterium | reverse complement strand
TGGCGACTTCTACATCCTCAACGGACGCAAATCCTGGGTCACCAGCGGACCTGTGGCAGATTATTTTGTCGTCTTTATGATGACCGACCCAGCGAAAAAACAAAAAGGTGTCACAGCCTTCCTTGTTGAAGGGAATACGCCCGGGTTAATTCGCGGCAAGAAAGAGCCAAAACTTGGCATCCGCGCCTCGTCCACCAGCGAAATAATTTTTGAAGACTGTAAGATCCCCGCCGCCAACCGTCTCGGTGAAGAAGGCGAAGGCTTCAAGATCGCCATGACCGTCCTCGACGCGGGTCGCATTGGCATTGCCACGCAAGCACTTGGCATCGCCGAAGCCGCCTACGAAGCCGCGAGACAGTACGCAGGTCAGCGTGAAGCTTTCGGTCAGCCTATTGGTGCATTTCAGGGTACAGGTTTCAAGATCGCAGATATGAAAACCCGCATCGAAGCATCGCGCCTGTTGATCTACAATGCCGCCATCGCCAAGGAAAAGGCAAAAGAAGGGAATGGACGATATTCCCTTGAAGCATCCACTGCAAAGCTATTCGCTTCTGAAACAGCCATGTTTGTCACTCACCAGGCGGTGCAAATACACGGCGGTATGGGCTACAGCAAGGAACTGCCCGTCGAGCGGTATTTCCGTGACGCGAAGATCACCGAAATTTACGAAGGCACAAGCGAAATTCAACGCTTGGTCATTTCCAGGCTGGAATTGGGAATCAAGTAACGCCCAATGAAAGCAGTTCTGTTTCACAATCACGGCGGACCCGAAGTCCTTCAGTACACAGATTTTCCAACACCTCAACCGAAATCTGGCGAGGTGCTGGTTCGTCTGCGTGCCGCCGCCCTCAACCGCATGGATATTTTTGTCCGCAACGGCTGGGCAGGCTTGAAGTTGGAACTTCCCCACATCAATGGCGCAGATGGCGCAGGCGAAGTTGCTGAACATGGAGAAGGTGTTCGCGATTTTCACGTTGGCGAACGAGTTGTCATCAATGCCAACGTCGGCTGTGGTGAATGTGACTTCTGCCAAAAAGGCGAGGACAACAAATGCCGCACCTGGCATTTGCTCGGCGAAACCATCCGCGGTACGTATACAGAGTATGTCTGTGTATCAGCCCGACAACTCTACAAACTGCCTGATGGCTTTGACTTTCACAAAGCGGCGGCAGCGGCATTGGTGTATCAGACCGCATGGCATTCATTGGTCACTCGCGGGAAGGTACAAGCTGGAGAAACAGTAGCAATTGTCGGCGCGGGGGGAGGCGTGAATTCCGCCAGCATCCAGATCGCGAAGTGCCTTGGAGCACGAGTCATTGTCATCGGTTTGAATTCCAAAAAATTGGAGCAAGCCGAATCTCTTGGCGCAGACATTTTGATTGACCGTTCTCTGGAAGAAGATTGGTCGAAGGCAGTTTTTCGCGCTACCGAAAAACGCGGCGTGGATGTGGTTGTGGATAATGTCGGCTCGACCTTCCCATTGAGTTTGCGCGCGCTCGGAAAAGGCGGGCGGCTTTTGACCGTGGGAAACAGCGCCGCGCCAAAATTTGAAATTGACAATCGTTATATTTTCGCCAAACATCTTTCGATCCTCGGCTCGACCATGAGCACAAGCGTCGAATTCGCCGAAGTAATGAACTTGATCGTTTCAGGCAAACTTGCCCCCGTATTGGATAAAGCCTTCCCGCTTCGCGATGCCGCCGCCGCACAGGAACGGCTGGAGCATGGCGAAAATTTCGGCAAGATCACTCTCGATATTTCATGAAAAATTTTCTAAATAAATTCTCTCTCTTTGAAGTTTTACTGGTCGCTGTAATTTTGGGCATTCATTTATATGCCTCTCTTGCAGATGCCTACGCCTTTCCAAACGCATGGTTCAAGCGCGATGACGCCTATTACTATTACAAGGTTGCGCAAAATATCTCTGAAGGATATGGCAGCACCTTTGACGGCATCAACCTGACCAATGGTTATCATCCCTTGTGGATGATTGTCTGCATCCCAATTTTTGCGCTGGCAAGGTTTGACCTCATCCTCCCATTGCGTGTTCTATTGGTTGTCATTGCTATTTTTCACGCAGGCACATCGGTGCTGATCTATAGGCTGGTAAAGAAACATTTTTCGCAGTCAGTAGGCATCCTCGCAGCGGCGTACTGGTCGTTTGATTTTTATACCCATGAAACCATTTACCAAATAGGGTTGGAAACTCCTTTAGCGGTGTTCACAGTCGTTTTGTTGTTATATCGATTATCGCAATTCGAAACGACATGGCGCAAGAATGGAGTTACGAAAAAGGAATTGGCAGGGCTTGGTTTATTGGCCGCGCTTGTCATGTTCAGCCGCCTCGACCTGATCTTCCTGGCTGTGCTGGTCGGTCCATGGTTGATTCTGCGCGGCAAGCCCATCCGCCATTTGCTGCTTCTCGATATTGCGGTGATATTCATTTCAATGACCAGTGCGGTCACTCTGCGTACCGATTTCAATGCGTACAATTATATTTATGCATCATCAGCCATTGAAGTGGTCGTGCTGGGGGCGATCGTAAAACCGATCCTGCTGTACTTCCTTGGCGCGTATCAACACCCGCGCAGTCAGCCGCTCTGGAAAACGCTTCGTCAGATCACACTTGCCCTTGCAGGGAGCACAGTCATCATCTTTGGTATGTACTATCTGCTCGTGCAGATCGGGTTTGGGAAAGTATTCCCCCGCACTGCATTTCTTCTGGATTTTGGAATAAGCCTGACCTTGATCTTCGCGGTCAGACTCGCCGCTTACTGGTTCGGCTCCCAGACACCTGCTGCCGCTGAAACACCCGTATCCGAATTCAAGTCCAATTGGAAGCGATGGCTCACCGAAGGCGCGATCTACTACGGCATTGTCGGCGGGCTTCTGGCTGCTTATATGCTGTTCAACAAGATCATGTTCGGCACGTCCAGCCCTGTCAGTGGACAGGTCAAACGCTGGTGGGGCAGCATCCCCGATATTATGTACGAACGCCCGCCCACCGATTGGTTCTCATTCTTTGGCATCGGTCTCAAACAATTCATGATTTTCCCCTACCCGTTATCTGAATCGATCTGGAGCGCTTCAGAATGGGTGCGCCCGATTCTCCCAGGCGCGCATATGGTCAACCAACGTTTTTATTTGGTCTTATTGATCCTTTCAATATTTACCGTCCTGCTTGCCGTTTTGAATAGAAAAACCTCCATGAAGGCAGCGACAAATCTAGGCTTACTGCCGCTTGCCGCGGGGAGTCTCGTTCACATTCTTTCCTACACAGCGACAGCATATGGCGGGGCCAAGGAATGGTACTGGGTCAGCGAAAACCTGCTTTTGATTTTCACGGGGAGTTTCATCCTGCATGTGCTTCTATTGCCGCTGCAAAAGATAAAATTTACCCGCATTGCACTCGTAACAGGCGCGTTGATATTCAGCGGTATCATGGCAAATATCTTTGGCACAACCATCTACCAGATCATGCGTCAGGGTCGTTTCCCTGCAGACGCACCGTACATGGATGTATTGGTCTTTTTGGAGGAAAACACCCCGCCCGGCAGCATCATCGGCATGACAGGCGGCGGCAACAATGGATATTTCATCAAGGATCGCACCATAGTCAATATGGACGGATTGATCAACAGCCCTGAATATTTTCAGGCTCTGAAAAATGGCGAAGCTGCCACTTTTCTAACCGAGCAGGGCATGACCATTGTGTTCCTTAATCCCCGCTTGCTGACGTACCCGCCGTACTTCGGTCAATTTGAAGCATATATAT
>VGOX01000334.1 GCA_016875755.1 Chloroflexota bacterium | reverse complement strand
AACGCCCTTGCCTTCCGCTAATGGTTGGTGCAATCAACCTCCATAAGGGTCTTTCACCCTATAGCCAACGCCCATGCTGGGCGCACAATAAAAGACAGCCAGACGAAAAGTCTGGCTGTCTTTTATAGTTTGATCTTCCAAAGATCCATAGCTTCTTCAAAGCCGCGCAACTCTCCCTGAAACCGTGAAATGGAGTTGGGCAGTGCATTCTTTTCAAGGAAGCCTGTCACTTCAGGGTCACTGCGAATCGACTCGGAGAGAATCAACTCACCACCCACAGAAAAATGAGACAGACGCGCTGCTACGTTCACAGTGGACCCGAAATAATCAAGACGGTCATTCAAGTTCACCACAATGCACGGACCATGATGAATGCCGACCTTAATGAACAAAGGCGGACTTCCACGTTGGGAAATTTCCTTCTGCACATTCCAGATCGCGCGGAGCGCCGAAGCAGGTTCACGAAATGCCGCCATGACCGAGTCGCCCATTGTCTTGACGACCGAACCGCCCTCTGCAGCAACGGCCTGTTCCAAAATATCGAAATGGTCACGCACGCGTCCAAAGGCGGGCGCATCACCGATCTCACGATACAACTTTGTGGAATTCCGCAGGTCGGTGAACATCAACGTCATCGAACCGACGGAGATCTCCTCGCCCACGCGCAATACATCTCTGGAGAACAGGTCACGAAACACTTGCAGAGTGGTTACATCTGCCGCAGTCGCCGCCTGATCTGACCAGACCGTGCGCTCCAATTGAATTGAAAGGTCTGCGTGAAATCGGTGTGATTGATCAGGCGGATGGTCGGTGCAAGGCCAATGTCCATGACTTCATTTTTCCAGCCGAGTGCATCGGCATGGAAATCGACCCGTTCGGGGGCGTTGGCAACAGCCGAAAGCATCTGCGAACCCTGTACCCCCGAAGCAGAGAGGCGGTAACGTCCCGCACCCAGCAGGGTGGAGATGGGCAATTCCTCGCGCGGCGGTACCATCAACGAGAAGAGGATGTGCGGCTGCCGTTGCGGACTGCCCACGCAGAATTCCACCGCCGCATCCACCACGCGGACGGATGGATTGGGTCGGAAGATGACTTCCACATTGTGGTCGAAATTGGCGTTGAAATCGATCTGGCAGGTACTGCAATGCGCTTCGGCACGGATGTCACCAAGCCGTGCATGGTCGGCAGCCACACCGCGGCATTCAGGGCAGAGCAAATCCCAATACATATCCAACAGACCTGTGCGGGTCGCTTTCAAAAAAGTTTCCAACACGGTGCGGCGTGAAAGACCCCAGCCGTCTGCCAGCGCATAGGGGCGCATGCGTTGAATGGACAGGTCATCAGCACGGTGCAAATATTCGTAGAGACGGTCAAGGGTGGCAGCATCTGCGCCCTGCAGGGACAGTTCTTCGCTGAGCAGTTTGTATCGGTTGTGCCCTGCCAGAGATAGATTCCTGCCCGTAGCGACGAGCAGCAACTGGTCACCGCGCGAAGCGATACGGTCATACATTTTGAACGCGTCACCAAAACGTTTGGCGCTCACAATTCCGATCGCAAGCGGAATGGCGATCATCCCCAATATATTTCTGGCTTTCACCCACACTTCATAGGTCAGTCGTGTACCTGCTGGCTCCAACCGTTCAAGGCGGCAATCGACGCGCATTTCCAAAAGCGGACCTGTGCGATAGCGCCGCAAAATTCCGAAACGATAAGGGTAGGTCCACTCGAACGGTTCTTCCTCCCAGACCACATTCACAAGCGGAAGTTTGAACTTCACCAGTTTTACGCGGTTCTCGATGCCAAGCAATTGCATGGGCGGCAAGCCCGTATCGCGGTTGAAGCGGTTCGTATCCGACACAAGCGGCCATAACGCCTCTGGCGTAGAGGCAAGTTCCCAAACCCATTTGTAGTGAAATTCTTTAGCCATGTTTTTTCAGACGAGTATAAATAGGACTATTTTACTCGTCTTTACGCCCCCAAGTATTACAGGTGGATTAAAGTGAGATCAACCCCAACTCAATACCGCGCCGCACAGCCTCGGTGCGGCTGGAAACCCCCAGCTTCGCATATAACGATGAAAGATGAAACTTGACCGTGTGTTCGCTGATGTTTAACGCCAGCGCGATCTGCTTGTTGGCAAGCCCTGCCGCCATATTTTGGAGGACTTCCATTTCCCGTGCTGTGAGCGGCTCGATGAGTGATTCTTCTCCCAAGCTTTCCTCGCCCTTTGGCAGATGCATCAACCCCTCGACCAAGCCGGGTGCGCCGACCCAAAGCCCTTCCGCCACTGCAAGGATTCCCGCCGTCAGTTCATCCTCGCCTGCATCGGCAGAGAGTACACCCCATGCACGCATATTCGCATTCAATATTCCGCGCACAGACTCGATGTCATCGGTCAGAAAGAGCGTTGCAAAATCATGTTGCGTAGTCAAACGCACAGAAGAGACCGAGGCAAACAGCGCCACCTCGGTCTCCAGATCGTGCATATCTTCCAGCGAAGTCACCTCCCCCACCACACGAATCTGCGGATGGCTTGCCAGCATTTCACGCAAGCCCACCCGCAGCGCATGGTTCGGGGAGACGATGATAACTCGGATCAAGAATAAAACCTTTCAACCACAGCGTAACACAGATGAATAGGATTTATTAAACTGTTTATCCGTGTTCATCTGTGGTGAATTCTCGTTAGCGTTCGCCAACCACAACATTCACAACCTGAAGCATCCCACCGCGCAAAACATCCATCGGCGTGGATTTGCCGACCACGTCACCACCCAGGCGGGAGAACAATTCGTCGTGGTGCTCAATGGGTTGACCAGCAACTCCAACAAGAATGTCTCCAACGATGATGCCGCCCTTACCTGCAGGGCTTTCTGCTTCAAGCCCGACAATCAGCAAACCCGTCTCCTGCTCGCGGCTGAGTTGATGCTTCGAATCGGCAGGGATGTTCACCGTCTGGCTGCGAATGCCAAGATAACCGCGTTTGATCTTGCCATGCTTGGCAAGCGTCTCCGCGATCTTCCACGCCACTTCGGCAGGGATGGTGATCGCCCCACCGCTGCGGAAACCCGAAGTATTGATGCCATAAACCTGTCCCTCCCCATTGATGAGCGGTCCGCCTGAAAAGCCAGGGTAGGAAACAATGTCTGATTTGATGTATTTTTCAAGCATCCCGCCGCGCCCCGTGCGGACAGGTCCGCCGACGGCGTTGATAATCCCAAAGCTGGACACGATCCCATTTTTTGACGGACGTCCAATTGCCAGAGCAAACTGCCCCACACGCGCAGGTGTCTTTGCGATCTCAGCAGGTATTGCAGAGGCGGAGGCTAATTTTAGAACGGCGAGATCCGTCCCCGAGTCACGGCCAGCGACGCGGGCAGTGGTTTCTGTCCCATCCCCGAGCAGAATCTTGATGTCTTCGTCGCGTTCCACTACATGGTCAGCGGTGAGGATGAGGTCTTTGGCGATAACAATTCCGCTGGCAGGAATGCGGCGACGCGCATCCACCAGTACAGTGGATTTGCCTGCCTGTTCGGCAGCATTTGCCATGGCTTCTGAAAGTTCGGTAAAAATATTTTTACTCATTGGTTTCTCCTTCTGCCCCGCATTGTAGCGGTGAGACGTATGGAGTGTATCGGTGAAACGGGTGGATCGGTACTGGAAATTCGGGTAGGTGGAGGATGGTTAATGACTCCACTGCAAAAAGGGTAGCAACCCTCGTCAAAACCGAAAAAATTTAATACAATCAACGCATGTTCAGAAAAAACACCAAACACCAACAACCC
>VGOX01000333.1 GCA_016875755.1 Chloroflexota bacterium | reverse complement strand
CCAGTTGCGCTCATCATACCCAACATTCTCAATTACTTTTCACGGTATAACCTTTTTACTCCACTCACTGCCAGAGGCAGTGGTTTTGTACTCTAATAACCACGGAAACTTCTGCTTTTGTTTTTGTCTCTTATGTTTTTTGCTCATAGAGCCTCCTTACTTTTCATATTCAAACTGGAACGAATAGATATATGCGGTCAGGTCCCAAATTTGTTGTTCAGTGAAGATCGAGCCCCACATGGGCATGCCTGTACCCATGCCGCCGCGCAGAATTTTGCCTTGCAGGAGCGCGGGGCTTGCGCCAAGCATCCGCCGCGGATCGGTGAAGTCAACGGGTGCTTGCATCATCATGTTCATTGCGCCGCTCATGGATTGCATGGAAGCTTCGCCCGCCTGCACAAGATCGTCGGCAAAAACACCATTACCTGCGCCGTTTTCTCCATGACAGGCGGCGCAATTTTGGGCGTAGAGTTGCCTGCCATTTGCAAGTGATTCGGAGGTGGTGTTGGATTGCCAGAAGTAGGCGACTGCGTTCCAGCGTTGCCCGTCAGTCAATGGTGTGTTCTGCAAACTTTCAAAAACCTCATAAGGTGAATGAGAACGATAGTATTCGGCAGACTGGTCAATTGGCAAATTAGTTTCCAGTGATTGACCACTGATTGCCAAAGGCTTTCCATTTGGAACAACAGGCGCGTCGTGCGGGGCGTCGAGGTCAAGTTTGAGGGAAACGTAGAGGGGAACAGTGGCAGGTTCAGGGTCCGAGGATGAGCCGCTGACTTCTATCGTGCCGCGCATCCGCCAATGATTGAGTCCACACCAACGCGTGCAGAAGAAGGTATAAATTCCAGGCTCGTCGAAGTTCAGTGTGATGTCGGTGACTTTGCCGGGCAGGATGTCCACACTTTGCATATCCATCTGACCAACTGCGAAGCCATGTACCACGTCATCAGATGTGAATTTCAGATGAAGGGGCTTGCCAACTTCTGCCTGGATGACATCGGGATTCCAGCCGCCATCCTCCGCCATGCGTGCGTGGATCAGAGGTGTTCGGGCCCAAAAGAATAATGGGGCTCCAACGGCGAGAAGAATTCCTACAACGATCAGGATGCGCGAGATGAGTTCGGCACGTTTCATAGTAATAACCAGAGCATGAGAGATGTGGCGACGAAACAATAAATGACAACCGGCATCGATGAAGTCCCCGCCTCATTTGCGGACTTTTGGGCTGTTCGCGCCGACCAGACCAATCCTACGACCAGAGCGAGTGTCTGCGCGGGCGCGAGAATGGAGGTGAGCATCGGCTGCCATGCTGCATTGGCTGTGCCAAAAAGATTCCAGCCAAGACCCAGCGGATCGGAGAGGGCGGCAAGGATGTAGGAAGCGTTGGTAAGAACGAAGGACAGGCTGAATGCCACCCAGAACATCAAGCCCAATGGGATCAGGGCGGTTGAGAGCGAGGCAAATCTTTGTTTAAGTGGAAGTGTATTCTTCGTATTTAGAATGCCAAGCGTGAACAAGCCAGGCAGTACAACGAAGATGATCGCAAGAAAAACAATGGCATAGATGAACCACGCACTTGAGCCAACATTGTAGGCGGCATCCTTAAACATGCCCCACGGACCCAGCAGGACTCCCGCATAGACGATCGCCGAGCCGAGCATGATGAAGGCTTTGAATGCCTCGTCCATGCGGGTGGATGGCTTGGCGAGATCAGCAGAGAAAGGACGCAGGTTGACGGCGATATTATCGTGCGGGCAGGTGCGGATACATTCCATGCAGAGTCCGCAGTAGGTGTTCTTGGTCAAGCCGCCGGGGAAGACATCCCACGGACAGCCATAACCTGCTGACGAACCATTATAGCAGGGCTTGCCTTCACAAGTGACACAGACCTGCTTATCTTTGATGCGTAATTCGATGGGGGCAGTTTGGGAATACAGACCAATAAATCCGCCAACGGGGCAGAGATAGCGGCAGAAAGCGCGGCGTTCAAAGACTGTGCTAAGTCCAATGGCGGCAAAGAGCATCGCAGCTAGGACGATGCCAGTGATGTTTGGAGTGGTGAGCAAAACACTGCTGAAGAGAGCCAGAAGCAGATACGAAATATTCTGCAGCCAGATATTGCGGAACATTTTCGGTACGCGGAGATTGAGCCACTTCGGTCTTTTGTCGGGGGGACTTAAGACTGCGCCGTGCTGTAACCACTCGCCAGGTAATGGAATGGGACAGACCGCGCACCATCCACGACCGAAGAAGGGAACGGCGACCAGGATCAGGATCGCCCACCATGCGATCCACACGAAAACAATGCTGAAGTTATGACTCCCGACAGGAGTCCCGATGAGTCCCGCAAGGATGGCGAAGATGTATCCGATCAACATCACGATAAAGACTGCCAATTGCGGGTAACGACTTTTGAGGGCGTTCTTTATGAAGGGGATACGGGTAAGTTCGATTTTCGCCATGATGAGACTACGCTTTCGGTTTTTTGGAGACGGTCACGCCAAACACAGCCAGTGCCGCCAGACCGATGGAGCGATAAAGCCAGCTATTAGAACCCACGTTTAGCTTGCCGATCATGAAGGGATGCATGGCTCCACAGGTGATGTTACAGCGGAAACGAAAGGAGCCAGGTTTGTCGGCAACAAATGTCAATGTGGCACTTTGTCCGGGGTCGGCTTCGACGGAAATATCGTAACCATATACATACAGCCCATGTACCACATCGGCGCTGACCAGTTGGATGGTTATGGTGTCGCCTGTGTTGACCTTAAGTTCGGAGGGAGAATAGGCAAATTGGTGCGCATCGATCTCAAAGGTCCGTTCTTGAGGCGTAATGGCTGGAACTGGCAGGGGCACGAATGCCACCGCCAGTCCAGCCATTACAAGGAGGAGAAGAGAGAAATGAAAGCGCATGAGGTTAGGGGATGTTGGACGGTCCGTATTTGGAGTAGGTCGCATCTACGTATGCTCTGGCATCCTGCGGACTTTTGCCGTCGTTCAGCATACGCATCACATCCTGGGTGATGTCCACGCAGATGGAGCAGCCAAGGGCATGATTGTCGAAGGTGATCTTCCCATTGGCATCCACAGCTGAAACGTAGCAATCGTAATTGGAGGTGTGATCGATGCCGCCGCATCCGCAATAGCAGGGAATATCCTGCATGATGTCGGGATTGGCGGTGTTGAATCGGTAAGCCTCCTGCACAGCTACAGGCGCGTTCTGAATATCCATTGGCATTTGGTCGAGCGGCAGCATGGCAAGATGTACATCATCAGAGTTGGAAGTGGAGCAGGCAGAAACCGCAGTGGTGGTCAGCGCCAAAATAACGAGAAGGAAAAGGAACTTTCTGGTCTTTGAAAACATATTGGGTCCTCCGTGTTCGGATGACCCAATAGTAGTCTGACAATTAAGTTCGCTCCAGCGCAGTACGGCGGATTGAGATATGCGCCAAATGGCTTATGATGAATGTCATCTGACGGTTAAGATCAATTGCGCGTGATCACCTGCGCCTGATAGTTGTGACGCCCATCGTTCCCCGCTGCAGCTACTACCGCCTGAACCAGCATCTCGACAGAGACCTTTTTCTCATCGAAGTACACCTCTGCCATGCGCATGTTCAACATCACATCGGCGTCATGGACGCCATCCAGTAACAGAAATCCATTGCGCACCCGCGTCGCACAGTTGGGGCAACCCATCCCTGAAACGGAAAGCAGGATTCGTTCAGCAGACTGAATGACATGATCAAGCGCCGACTTTTGGATCGGTTCAACGTGGCAATTGTCGCTCAT
>VGOX01000332.1 GCA_016875755.1 Chloroflexota bacterium | reverse complement strand
GTGGCAGGAGAAACAAGAAAAGCAAGTCTAAGCTGTGCAGTGAAAGTTATTCGATTAAGAGACGCCAGCAAGAGCGCGCCTTCCAGGCGCATTATCTCAAAGCCGCCGCCTCTGGCGGCGGTAGTTTACTTCTAGCATTGGGTGGATTGTTCGTTGCCCTTGCCGTATTCCTGTTTGCACGTCAAGGTGACGGTGGCGGCACGCCGTCCATCACAGTGGATCAACAGTTGATCGACTACGGCGATGTGAAATTTAATGTAGAAAAGACCTTCGTCATCAAGGTCACCAACACCGGAGACGGCACGCTGCGTTTCAAGGAAGACCCGTACATCGAAGTTGTGGAGGGGTGCTGACCTCCTAAACTGACCATCGGTTCGATGGTACTCAAACCCGGTGAAAGCACAATCGTTGAGTCTAGCGTCTTTATGATGCACGAAGGCATGGACGGTCCGCATAACTTCGCAGTTCACTTGAAAACAAATGCCCCTAACAATCCAGATTTGGTCGTGATTGTGTTTTCAAACTGGATACCCTAAACAAGGGTTTTTACCATTTTCCAGAAGCCGCATAGATAACCATTTTATCTAAGCGGCTTCTGGAATTATGCATTATTAACTTTGGTCTATACAGCAACGCCTCTGCCAAATGTGCGGACTGGACCTCTTCACTCCCCGCCAAGTCTGCGATGGTGCGGGATAATGGCGGTAAGCGTATTAGGTGGATAATTCCCCTGACAAAATGGAGGAAAACGCGACTGCCCTATTTTCTTTCAAACGGCGTACAATTTTTCCAAGTAGCACATTCTCTTTTTGTGGTTTTCAAAACTCGGAGCGGGCCCTCCGAGTTTTGAAATTAAGTGACATAGGCGCGGAAGTTCATTCGGAAGGTAAATAAGGGAATCCTCCCCAGTTTTCTATGGGGAGGATTCCCCTGTATTTAACTGGCTTTAATCTTTAGAATGAAAGAAAGGGATTTCATATCATTGGTTCCATGAGCGGAACGGACGCCAAATCGAAACCGCTTATGGTGTATCCCCAAAACACTAAGGAGAATGTTATGTCAAAGAAGACAATTTTGATCCTTGCATCAGGTGTTCTATTGCTGGCGCTTGCCCTGGCTGGTTGCGCGGGTCCTGCCGGACCACAAGGTCCACAAGGCGACCCAGGACCTGCTGGTCCTCCCGGACCAGCGGCTGAGGCGATGGGCGCGGAGTATGTTGGTTCCGCTGCCTGTTCAGAGTGCCATCAAGAGCTTTATGATACCTTCATGATGTCAGGTCATCCGTGGAAATTGAATAAGGTTGTAGATGGTAAACAACCCGATTATCCATTTGCAGCAGAGAGGGGTGAAATCTCCCTGCCCGAGGGTTACACGTGGGATGATATTTCCTATGTGATCGGTGGGTATAACTGGAAGGTTCGTTTCATGGACCAGAACGGTTACATTATCACCTCGCCCAAAGGTGAAGCCCCTGATGCCGAAGCCCACAAGGAGTATAAGAACCAGTGGAACTACGCTAACGAGGACGCAGGCAAGGATGCCGGCTTTGTTCTTTACAAATCAGGCAACACTACTAAGGATCAACCCGGGCTGGTCTACGACTGTGGCACCTGTCACACTACTGGTTACTCTGCCTGGCCCCCCGATGCCCACCAAGATGGCTTGGAAGGCATTAAAGGCACATGGGCTGAACCTGGCATCCAGTGCGAAGCCTGTCATGGACCTGGAGGCCAGCATGCCGAAGATCCTCACGGTTTTGCATTGCAAGTCGAACGCTCTTCTGCATTGTGCGGCGAATGTCATGACCGCGGCGCCCAGGAGTTTGTGGATGCCAAAGGCGGCTTCATCGAGCATCACGAGCAGTATGAGGAGCTCTTCCAATCCAAGCACATCGCTATTGACTGTGTGGTATGTCATGACCCGCACACGGGGGTTATTCAATTGCGTGAGGCAGGGAAGCAGACCACCCGTACCCAATGCGAAAACTGCCACTGGCGTGAGGCAAGGTATCAGGAACACACTATGAATATTGAGTGCATCCAATGTCACATGCCCAAGGTCGGTAAGAATGCTCAGGGTAATCCCGATACCTTCACGGGTGACATCCGCACCCACCTGATGGCAATTGATCCCGAGCAGATCGGACAGTTCTACATCGTCAAGGAAGGCGATGTGGAGAAGACCTATGCGCTCTCTCAGTTGGGTTTGGACTATGCCTGCCGCCATTGTCACAACGGCGACTTTGCCCTGACCGATGAAGAACTTATCGAACGCGCCAAAGGCTACCACACCCCCGAAGAGTAGGAATCGGTCTCAAGTCGGCGCCGAGGCGTCCCGGAACCGATGAAAGACAGAAGCCCCGGAGCAAAACTCCGGGGCTTCTCATTTAATCCTCCTTGCCCATGCGCTCAAACAGATGATGTTCGTAGGCGTATGCCGCCAGTTCGATGCGGTTGTTCATGTGCAGTTTTTTGAACATGTTGCTGACGTAATTCCCCACGGTCTTTTCGCTCAAATTTAAGAGCGAGGCAATTTCAGAATTGGTCTTTCCCCTGGCAAGGGGAACCAAAACCTCCATCTCACGGTCGGAAAGATCGCGGAAGGCATCCTCGTCCGCTTTTCGTTCCGTCTCACGGACGCGCGATAACAGTCGTGCTGTCGTGGCAGGATCCAGCAGCGCTTCCCCTTTTGCCGCAGCCTGGATTGCCCTCAGCAATTCTTCGTTCCCGACTTGTTTGAGCACATACCCCACTGCACCGGCGCGGATGGCACGTACAACCAGTTCGTCATCTGCAAAGGATGTAAGCATGACCACCTTGCAGGATGGAGAATTCCTTGTGACCTGCGCCGCGGCTTCGATGCCGCCCTTGCCCGGCAGGCGGATATCCATCAGCACCACATCCGGCAGGAGTTTTTCCGCCAATCGTACGCCTTCACCTGCCGTGCTTGCCTCACCGACAACTTGCATATCAGGCTGGTCGTTGAGCAGAGTCATTAACCCCAAACGGACAATATCATGGTCGTCTACGAGGAGAATGCGAATCTTGGTCATGAGATTATTGATCCATCCACGGCAGGGTAAGTGTCACAGTTGTGCCTTTGTCGTTTGTGAAAGTTAAAGTTCCGCCCAGCAGGCGTGTCCGATCTCGCATATTGCGCAAACCATAACCAGCCTTATGCCCGGAGGAGAAACCAATCCCATCATCCCTGATGACAATGCAGAACTGCCCATCCAGATCGCGCGCCTGGATTTCCACATTCTGTGCCTGCGCATGGCGGACAATATTTGCCATTGCCTCATTCACAATTGCAAGGGTTTGACTGGCACGAATGGGTGACAACCCTTTGTCTTCTGGGAGATCGATTTTTAGATCGATCTTTACCAGGGATGAATAATACGGATCGTTTCCAATCTGCTGTAAAAGCGCCGGCAGGGAATCAAGCTGATTTGTCGAATCCGCTTGCAGTTCAGAGAGGTTGCGGCGCAGGTCAGCGATGGCATTGTTCAAGACGAGTACCGATTTTTCCAGGCGAAGTCCGATTTCACTGTTCTGGTGTGCCAGACGGGCGGCGGATTCGACCAGCAACCCCGCAGTGTACACCTTTTGAATTGCGCCATCGTGCAGGTCGCGCGCCAGTCGTTCGCGTTCGGCAGCAAGGATCTGACGCTGTTCCAATTCTTCGATGCGGCGGGCAGTTTCCACGTAGAAGATTTCAAGGGCGCGGATAATTGTGAATACGAGAATCGCCCCGATCAAGGAGCGGAAAATCAACGGCGGGACCCCGATGAATTCT
>VGOX01000331.1 GCA_016875755.1 Chloroflexota bacterium | reverse complement strand
TCATTTTGCCCAAGCAGAATGAGAACGATCTGGATGATGTCCCCGATGAGATTCGCAAGACTATGAAATTCATCTTTGCCGAAACTGTAGACGAAGTGATCAATGCTGCGCTTGAAAAGAAAAAACCCGCTAAGAAAAGTGCGGCGGCAAAGCCAAAACCTAAAAAAACAAATTCGACAAAGGTTGATAAGGATGTCAAAAGCAAAAGTACTGCTCGCCGAAGATGATGTGACCATGGTCGCCCTGCTTCAAACTCTTCTAAAAATGGAAGGGTTTGAAGTGGTGGCGCTGGGTGCCGATGAAGATGTTCTCGAAGTAGTACGTCATGAACACCCAGATGTTGTCTTAATGGATGTTCATCTTTCCACCCAGAGCGGCCTGGACGTTCTGGAAAGGCTTCGCAAGGCTGACGATATAAGTCAGGTACGTGTCGTTATGTCTTCAGGTGCGAATGTGAAGGAAGACTGCCTGAATCGCGGAGCAAATGGCTTTCTGCCCAAACCCTACATGCCAGATGAATTAATCAGTATCCTAAGAAAGGCAATTCACTCTGCATGACATCCGCCAAACCCCGCGTTCGTGAATTCTCCTTCCAGAATGATTATTCCAATCTTCTGAATTTGTGGAATCGGATTGAAAAAGGAATGAACGTGGGGCGTTCCGATACCCCCGATGAAAATAAAAAGAAACTACAAAGAGACCCAGATCTGTTTCTGATTGCCGAGCAGGATGGCGATATCATCGGGTCGGTGATTGGCGCGTTTGATGGACGCCGCGGCATGATCTATCATCTCGCTGTCCGTCAGGATTATCGCGGTCAGGGAGTAGGTGCCGCGTTGCTGTCTGAAGTGGAAAAACGCCTGTAGGCGAAAGGCTGCTTGAAATGCCTGCTACTTGTGTTTGCCGATAACACCGAAGCGGTTCAGTTCTATCGTACTCACGGCTGGCGTGAACAGACCGAAGACATTGTCTTTTCAAAGGAATTTTCAGCATGACGATTCGATTTGGGATTCTGACCCTCTCTGACCGCTCCGCCCGCGGCGAACGGGAGGACGCATCTGGTCCTGCACTCGCCTCTTTTCTCCGCGCTGAAAACTGCTCGGTCATCAAGCAGCAAATTCTCCCCGACGATGAAACTGTCATTCGCGAGACACTGCTCCAATGGTCGGAGCGAGGCGATGTGGACGTCATCCTCACCACAGGCAGTACCGGCTTTGCCCTGCGGGATGTCGCTCCCGAAGCTACTCGTGCCGTAATCCAGCGGGAGGCACCCGGCCTTGCAGAAGCCATGCGTATGGAAAGCCTCAAAAAGACACCGCACGCCATGCTCTCTCGCGCTATTGCTGGCATCCGCGGAAGGACGCTTATTGTCAATCTGCCGGGCAGTCCCAAAGGCGCAGTGGAAAACCTCCAAACCATCTTCCCTGTCCTGCCGCACGCAGTGCAATTGCTAAATGATGATCCAGCCTCCGAAACTTCTCATTAACGCTCGATTGCTGGACCCCCTCATAAACTCGTTGGTATAATCCGCCAGCCTATAAATAAATCAAAAACAAGGAAAGCAACGCATGATTGATGTAAACGAACTTCGCAAAGGGGTCACCTTTGAATTGGACGGTAACCTCTATAAAGTATTGGACTACAGCCACAACAAGACCGGGCGCGGCAATGCCACCATCCGCGTGAAAGCACGCAACCTGTTGACCGGTGCCAATATCGAACGCACCTTCAATTCGGGTCTGTCTGTGCAGGATGTCAGCCTCGATTTTGCCAACGTATCCTATCTGTACAAGGACGGGGATATGTACATTTTCATGGATAACCAAACCTTCGAGCAGCCCGCCATCAAGGAAGAAAGCCTTGGTGATAGTGCTAAATTCCTCAAGGAAGGCATGGAAGTTAAGCTGACCTTCTATAAGGGCGAGGCGATCGACATGGAAATGCCCACCACCGTGGATTTGAAAGTTGTTGAAGCTGAAATGGCGATCCGCGGCGATACTGCCACCGGTGTTACCAAGAAGGTCATTACCGAAACGGGCATCACAGTGCAGTGCCCCAACTTTGTAAATGTTGGCGACACCATTCGAGTTGATACCCGCACAGGCGATTATGTTACCCGCGTATAGTTATGAAAACACCCGCCGGGCGTGAGTGTCCGCATTTTTACGGAGATTATCACCGCGGCAGGAACACAGAGGAGTGCCGTCTGCTGAAATTGCAGGGGCACGCTTGGACTCCCGATCTGTGTAAAACCTGCCCGGTGCCTGAAATAGCACGTGCCAATTCCTGTCAGTACATGAAGCTGCGGGTGGAGGTGGCGCGTCCGTTTTTTGCCTTATTTCAAAAACGTGTACAGGTTAGTGCATTTTGCGAGAAATCCAAACGCGATGTTCCGGAGCCGCAGGTCGGTTGCGGGGAATGTCATGCCCTGCCATTTAAATTCGAAGTAAAAGAATAATACAGACTCTCCGGGGGTCTGAATATATGCCGCTCACACTCTTGCTTGATCTTGACGACACCCTGCTGAATACCAATTTGCAGGCATTTATCCCTGCCTATTTTCAGGCACTTACCAAGGAACTCGCGCCGCATATTGCGCCTGAAAAAATGTTCCGCGCTCTGATCTCAGGCACCAACTTGATGAATCAGAGTGAGGATTTCGCCCGCACGCTTCGGGATGTGTTCGATGCAGATTTTTATCCGCAGTTGGGAATTACAAAGGGTGAGATTGATGACGAGATCGAAAAATTCTACGACCAAACGTTCCCGACCCTGCAAGGCCTGACTTCACCGAACCCTGAAGCGAAACCATTTGTTGATTGGGCTTTTTCTAAAGGCTTCCGCATTGCTATTGCAACTGACCCGCTCCTGCCGCTTAAAGCTGCACATCATCGTCTGCGCTGGGCTGGGCTTGATCCGCATCAGTTCGAGCTTGTGACTGCCTTTGAGGCATATCATTTTTCCAAAACCCACTCTGCTTATTATGCCGAAGTATTGGGGCGCATGGGCTGGCAAGAATCTCCAATTTTGATGGTGGGAAATGATCTCGAGCGGGATATTCTCCCCGCGAAAAAGCTTGGGCTGGCTGCCTATCTCGTGGAAACAGAACCCGCCTCCTCGTCTGCACTTGATGCGGATATGCGCGGCACATTGCAAGATCTACAGTTGTGGTTTGAATCCACCGACCTCAATTCATTGAAACCATCTTACCAATCAGCTGAAGCGGTACTCGGAACCATGCTTGCTACACCAGCGTCGATAAATGGTCTGACAGAAGATTTAGACGATGATGCCTGGAAACGAAAATCATCTGCAAGCGATTGGACTCTGACCGAGTTGATCTGTCATCTTCGCGATACAGAGCGCGAAATTCATCATATGCAATTGAAGTTGTTTACGAAACGCGAGGAGCCTTTTATCCCGCGTCCTGATACCGGGGTATGGGCGAGTCAGCGTGATTACCTGCATGAAGATGGGCGGTCTGCGTTAGCTGAATTCAACGAGGCAAGGCGTGAGACGATTGCGTTATTGAAGAATATTTCACCTGCAGATTGGGAGCGGAAGGCGCGTCACGCCATTTTTGGGCCGACCACTTTTTTGGAAGTGGCGGGGTTTATGGCAGAGCATGATCGTTTGCATATTCATCAAACATGGGCATTGTTGAAAAAAATGCCGAAATAAAGGTAACTACTCAGGGTAGCGGAGCGACAAAATCGGGCAAGAAAGGAGAACCTGTAAAGGCAAGGCGCAAAGCGGAAAGAGCCTTGACACCATTTTTGCGAGCAGTGGAAAGGTAGCCGCGAATCTGGC
>VGOX01000330.1 GCA_016875755.1 Chloroflexota bacterium | reverse complement strand
TTGGGGTGTACCGCTTGCGATCTCCACCATGCACATGTCATGGGGCTTGGGATTTTTGTGGAGCGGTGTTTCGACCTTTTTCAGAAAACATGGCTGATATCTACCGACCTTCCTTCCGATTAAGACCTAGCGAGCAACGTACCATTCTGCTGGCAGGGGATTTTATTGCATCTATTAGCGCCACTGCCGGGGCGATCTATTTTTGGTATGAATATTCCCTGTATCGATTGATCGCGGGCGGGTTGCGCCCCAATGTGGCAGAACGCATCATTCAGATCGATGTCCCGTTCTGGTTTTACCTGCTTCCACTCGTCTGGCTTTTGTTGATGGTGGATTCCTATGAATTGCATATCTCTTCGAATTGGCGCAAGACACTGCGCGGCATTGCAGTTGCTCCCATCGTCGGTTTGCTGGCATATTCACTGCTCTTTACCTTTAATATCGACCCGAACTCTCTTCCACGTATTGCAGTGGGAGCGTTTCTTGTGCTCGCCTCATTCCTAACCCTGGCCTGGCGCGCCATCTATATCAGACTCTACACTTCATCAGGGTTAATGCGCCGTGTGCTGATCGTCGGTGCGGGTAAGGCAGGGCATACCCTGACCGAGGCGTATCGCAAACTTAATCCGCCTCCATTTCTTATTATCGGTTTCATTGATGATGACCCCGCCAAAAAAAGCAAGTCGCTGGATGGTTTCGCCGTGCTTGGAGACAGTGAGCACCTGCTTGACCTTATAGAGGACTATCGTATTTCCGATGTGGTGGTGGCCATCACAGGTGAAGTAAAAGGTGAGACCTTCCAGACCATTCTCGATGTTCAGGAACGCGGCGTGGAAGTGACACGCATGCCGATCATGTATGAAGAGTTGACCCAGCGTGTGCCCATCGAGCATCTCGAGTCAGATTGGGTGATCCGCTCGTTTGTGGATCAAGTACGGGTCAGCGGGTTGTACGAGTTTCTCAAGCGTATGATGGATGTGTTTGGCGGGATCGTTGGGACATTGATATTTTTGATTATTTTTCCATTTGTCTCGCTGGCCATCTATTCAGAAACGGGGTTTCCGATTTTCTACTCCCAACCCCGTTTGGGGAAGGGCGGAAAATTAATTAACATTTACAAGTTTCGCACGATGACCCAAAATGCAGAAGCAGATGGAATGCCGCGCACCGCTGAAAAAGATGATCCGCGTGTAACACGAGTTGGAAATTTCCTGCGAAAATCCCGTTTGGATGAAATGCCCCAGTTTTGGAATGTATTGAGTGGAGAAATGAGTCTCGTTGGTCCACGGGCAGAACGGCCCGAGTTGGTGGCTGAGTTTCAAAAACAAATCCCCTTTTATCGAGCCAGATTATTGGTAAAACCCGGGCTAACAGGGTGGGCGCAGATCAATTATGGCTATGTGGCCACGGTGAAAGAAACTGTGGTCAAACTGGAATACGATCTTTATTATATTAAACACCGCACCTTTGGCATGGATTTTAATATTGTTCTGCGCACCATTGGCACGGTCTTAAGAAGGACGGGCAGGTAATGAATTATTTGGTGACCGGCGGAGCGGGCTTCATTGGTTCGCACATATCCCGTTCCTTGCTCGAACTTGGACATTCCGTCCGCGTCTTTGACAACTTCTCTTCGGGCAAACGCGAGAACCTCAAGGGCTTGGACGTGGAAATTATTGAAGGCGACCTGCGGGATGCGGATGCAGTTACCAAAGCGGTCAAAGGTATCGACATTATCTTCCACGAAGCGGCGTTTGTCTCCGTTCCCGAGTCGATGGAAAAACCGCAGGAATGTTTCGATGTCAACGTGACAGGCACATCCATTTTATTCGAAGCTGCCCGCAAGGCAGGTGTGAAGCGCGCCGTCTTCGCGACCAGTGCCGCTGTGTATGGCGACTCAGAAGCCTATCCGCTTTCGGAAGATACCCCACTGCGCCAGTTATCACCTTATGCTACCTCCAAGCGTGTAGACGAACTTTACGGCCAACTCTACACGACCTCGTTTAATTTTGAAGTGGTGGCTTTACGCTATTTCAACGTCTACGGTCCGCGCCAACGACCTGATTCGATGTATGCCGCCGCCGTGCCGATCTTCATCCGCCGCATTCTGGATAACAAGCCTATCACCATCTTTGGCGATGGCGGTCAAAGCCGTGACTTGGTCAATGTGCGCGATGTGGTGCAAGCCAACCTGCTTGCCGCCGAACATCCCGCCGCGCCAGGGCAGATATTCAACGTTTGCACCGGTGTCGAAACCCGTCTGCTCGACCTGCTTGACATCCTCTACCAAATCTTCCCGAATGCACCCAAACACGTCCACGCCGAACCGCGCGCTGGTGACATTTATCGCTCCATCGGTACGCCAAAGAAGATCATGGATATGCTCGGCTATAAACCGCAAGTCACTTTGGCAGAAGGGTTGAAAGAAGCGGTAGAAGTAATGCAAAGCGAGAAATGAGTAGCAAGTAATGAGTAACGGGCATCAAGAATTTTTCTCATTTTTTATCCCTCGTTAATCGTCACTCACATTCCCCATGTCCTCCCGTCCTCACGTCCGCAATCGCTTCGTCTTAATTGGCGATCTTGCCCTCACCATCGTCTCGGTGCTGGGCAGTTTTGCGTTACGGCTGGATGTGAGCGAACTGCCATACTACTTTCCTGCCGCGTTGGTGATGTGTGCAGTGGCGTTGCTCGTCAAAATCCCGACCTATTATTTTTTCGGACTGTATCGCCGCTTGTGGGTGTATGCCAGCACGAATGAGCTGCGGCTGATTACCTTTGCTGTCACCTCCGCTTCGGTGCTGACCTCGGGAGTCATGCTACTGCTCATCGGCTTTGACTTGATCAAGCCGGGCATGCCCCGCTCCGCTCTCGGCATTGACTGGCTCATCTCGCTCATTCTCATCGGTGGTTCGCGCTTTGTGTTGCGTATCCTTGCCGAGCAATCGTCAGCACAAGCCAACGCCAAAACCCGCCATGCTCTCATCCTTGGTGCAGGTGACGCGGGTGCGCTCGTTGTGCGTGAATTGCAGAAGACTTCCCAACTCAATCTCATCCCCGTTGGCTTTCTCGACGATGACCCCGCCAAACAAAATCACAATATCTATGGCGTGACCGTCATTGGCAAGATCGATCAACTCGCAAAGACGCTCGACACCAAACAAGTGGACGAGGTCATCATTGCCATTCCCTCCGCGCCGGGGCATATCATCCGCCTTGTCAACGATGAATGCCGCAAGCGCGGAATTACATCGCGCATCATCCCTGGTTTTTATGAACTCCTCGGCGGCAAGGTCAGTGTCAACCGTCTGCGCGAAGTGGACATCACCGACCTCTTACGCCGCGAACCTGCAAAAATTGACGATCATCTCATCGGCGCAACACTCGGCGGCAAACGTATTCTCGTCACCGGCGCAGGCGGCTCGATCGGCAGCGAACTCTGCCGTCAACTCGCGCGTTGGAATCCTACTGAACTTGTATTGCTTGGTCATGGCGAGAATAGCATCTTTGAAGCCTTGCAAGAACTCAAGAATGATTTTCCTGCGCTCAACATTCAGGCGGTCATTGCCGATGTCCGCGATCTGAATCGCATCAAAAAAGTATTTAGTCAACACAAACCGCAAGTTGTCTTTCATGCTGCGGCGCATAAGCATGTTCCGCTTATGGAAGCCAATGTCGAAGAGGCGGTCACGAACAACGTGCTCGGCACGAAGAACGTCGTCGAAACAGCGGTCAGGCATGGCGTAGAGAGACTCGTGCTCATCTCCACCGATAAAGCCGTTCGTCCCGCCAGTGTGATGGGTGCCACCAA
>VGOX01000329.1 GCA_016875755.1 Chloroflexota bacterium | reverse complement strand
AACAGGTTGGCTTCCCCAAGGGTGTGGTCAACATGGTCAATGGCGCGAAGGATGCGGTGGATGGCATTCTTGAACACCCCGCCATTCGTGCCATCACGTTCGTCGGCTCGACCAACGTGGCGAGGTACATCTACTCCACTGCGGCAGCAAATGGCAAGCGCGTGCAGGCGCAAGGCGGAGCGAAGAATCCCGTCATCATTTTGCCTGATGCAGATATGGAAATGGCGACGAAGATCATCGCCGATTCAGCCTTCGGGTGTGCTGGTCAGCGTTGTTTGGCAGTTTCTTTGGCTGTGACGGTGGGTGAAGCCAAGAACGAATTCACCGAGTTGATCTGTGACGCCGCCGCTTCACGCACGGTCGGCTATGGCATGGACTCTGGCGTGCAAATGGGACCTGTCATCAACACCGCTTCGATGCAGCGCGTGGAGCAGTTGATCGCCCTCGGCGCAAAAGAAGGCGCAGGTGTGCCCGTGGATGGACGCGGGACGAAAATCAAAAACTACGAGGGCGGATACTTCGTCAGACCGACGATCCTGTCCGATGTCCAGCCTGGAAGCGAGATTTGGAAGACAGAAATCTTTGGTCCTGTGCTCAGTCTCATGCATGTCAACACCATTGATGATGCCATCCAGCTTGCCAATAGCGGTGTGTATGGCAACCAAGCCAGTTTATTCACCAATAGCGGCAATGCGGCGCGACGTTTCCGCTATGAGGTGGAAGCGGGCAATATCGGCATCAATATTGGCGTGGCAGCGCCGATGGCGTTCTTCCCGTTCAGCGGTTGGAAGGATAGTTTCTTCGGCGATATGCACGGGCAAGGCACGGA
This sequence comes from Chloroflexota bacterium, assembly GCA_016875755.1. Classification (GTDB taxonomy): domain Bacteria; phylum Chloroflexota; class Anaerolineae; order Anaerolineales; family Villigracilaceae; genus Villigracilis. The sequence continues at coordinate 2,986 of VGOX01000329.1, read as the reverse complement.
TGCGGTGGAATTTTTTACGCAGAAAAAAGTTGTGGTCGAGCGTTGGCCAAAGGAGTGGAGCAGAAAGTTCTAAGCTTGGGTTTTCGCGGGCACCTCTGGAGGGCGTCCGCATAATTCAACCCGCTGGGTCGGGTAAAAAAAAGGAGCTTTGCAAAGAAATGGATCTGGAAGGCTATTCACATATTTGGTTGATCGTGACATTCATCGTCGGCTTTTTTGCCGTACGCATGGGTGTCGGCATTTGGGCTTCGCGAAAAGTTACAAATGCCGCGGACTACATTGTTGCCGGGCGCAGGCTGCCGATCTACATGGTCGGCGCTTCGGTCATGGCAACCTGGTTCGCTGCCGAAACACTGTTGGGAGCTTCATCCACAGCATATCAATATGGGTTTCAGGGGGTGGTGTTTGACCCATTTGGTGCGGCGGCGTGTCTTTTTCTCTCCGCGTTTTTCTTCACCCGTCTGATGCGCCGCGCGCGCTACCTGACCGTTGTGGACTTTTTTGAGCGCCGCTACGGCAAGGGTATGACGATCCTCGCTTCCATGGCTCAACTGCTGACGTACTTCGTCTGGACGGGCGCGCAGATCGTTGCTGCGGGTACCATTGTTGTCGCTTTATTCCCCGATGTGCCGCTGGAAGTAGGCATGGCATTGGTGACCATCTGGGTGGTCGGTTATACCATGCTCGGCGGTATGCTCGCCGATACCATGCTTGATTTCATCCAAATGTTCTTCACCGCTGGCGGTGTGACCCTGATCTTTGTCTTCCTGCTCATTCAGGTGGGCGGCTGGGAGGGTTTGACCGCCATCAATGAAACGCTCAACAACCCGAAACCTTTTACCCTGCTGCCCGATATGACCGAAGGCGGCGCGGGCTACCTTGGCTATTTCAAGGCAACAGGTTGGATCTATTGGATGGCGGCATGGATGGCGATCGGTCTCGGTTCTGTGCCAACACAGGATTTGTTCCAGCGTTCCATGTCGGCTCGTAACGAATCAACCGCCGTGTGGGGAACGTATCTGGCGGGTGTACTGTACCTGGTCTTCGGCGTGATGTCTCCTTTGATCGGCATCATGATGTACAAACTTGATCCAAACGTCGTCAATTTTGACGGAATCTTGGTCATGGCAGCGCTGAATTATGTCCCGCCTGTATTGGTGGCGCTCTTTATGGCAGCCCTCGCCTCAGCATTGATGAGCACAGCGGATAGCTCCCTGCTGGCGGGCGCTTCAGTCGTGACCCAGAACCTGTTCCCGTTATTCGGGAAGAAACTCGACTATGCCAGCGAAGTCAAATGGACACGTATCATGGTTGCGGTCAACGGCACGATCGGCATCGCCATCGCAGTCTCAGCGGCGGTGATCTACGAGCTGGGTGTGGTGGCTTGGTCGATTTTGCTGGTGGGCTTGTTCACGCCATTTGCGTTTGGTATGTACTGGAAGAAAGCCAACCAATATGGCGCGATGGCGGCGTTCATCGGCGGTTTTGCTGCGTGGGCGATCGGTATCCTCATCGCTTATAACATCGGCATTGGCGGCGACTCGACCCTGCTCGTCTGTGAAGGTGACACGGATTGCGCATTCTGGGATGCAACCTACATTGCCTCCCTGCCCGCCTTCCTGACTTCCATTGCGATGATGGTCATCGTTTCACTGGCTACGCAGAAGCAGGATGCCCCCAAACCGATCACCGATGTAGACGGTCAGCCAATGGATACCAACCCCGTCAATTACCTGGGCTTGATCCCCATCAAAGACGCGCTTCGCAAGCTGCGACCTGAGGAATTGGATCAGTAATATAAATTTATGGGCGGCAGGTTTTGTCTTTTATAGGCATGACCTGCTGCCGTTATTTAACAAGGAGATATCATGTCAAACGATCTAAAACACGCAAGAGACTACGCTGAAAAGTGGATCGAAGTAATCCACAGGTCAGACGTTCCAGAAGAGGAGGGCAAATGGATCATCGATGAATCCACCCGTAATTTTGCCGAGTATTACAACCGCAACTGGCTTGAATATCGCAAATCTGTCACAGAATCAGGCGATTGGGCGGCAGTCGAGTGGAGTGGCTCGGGTGCTGTATTCAAAGATGTGCTTGGGCGTGAATACCTTGATTTTCTCGGCGGCTACGGCATGATGGACCTGGGCTGGAGCCATCCCGATGTGGTGAAGACGGTCAAGGGGCAATTGGACCGTTCCCCCATGCCTTCGCAGGAATTGCTCGATCCGCTGCGGGGTGTGCTGGCGAAGTTGATGGCAGACATCACCCCGGGCGACCTGAAATATAGCTGGTTTGGAGCAAGCGGTACCGAGGCAAATGAAGCGGCGATGAAGATCGCCAAACTCTACACGGGCAAGACCGCATTCATCGTCGGTGTGAAAGCATTCCACGGGAAGACGATGGGTTCGCTATCCCTGATGGGTAAATCCGATTATCGCGCGCCGCTGGGCATGATGTACGGCGGTCAGGTCTACCATGTCCCGTTCGGTGATGCAGACGCCGTTGAGAAGCAGTTGGAAATTTGCGAAAAGGTTGGCATCGGCGTAGCCGCCGTCATGTTTGAGCCAATTCAGGGCGAGTCGGGCGCGATCGTTCCTCCTGATGATTTCTGGCCTCGCATTCGCGCCGCAACGAAAAAGCATGGCGTGTTGTTAATAGCAGATGAAGTGCAAACGGGACTGGGTCGCACAGGCAAGCTGTGGGGCGTGGACCATTGGGATGTCGTTCCTGATATTATTACGGTTGCCAAGTCACTCGGCGGCGGCGTGATGCCGATCAGCGCTGTGATCACCACGGAGGAAATCTTCCATCCGATGATGTACCCGAATCCGTTCATGCATACCACCACCACAGGCGGGGGGGCGCTGGCGTGTTCGGCGGCGATCGCGGCAATCAATGTCACCTTGCGCGAGAAATTATGGGAGCAAGCCGCGGAGAAAGGCGCGTACCTGATTCCGCAGCTTGAGAAATTCGCATCGCAGTA
>VGOX01000328.1 GCA_016875755.1 Chloroflexota bacterium | reverse complement strand
AAGCCCTGCCATTGCACCGATGAAAAACAGCACAAGGAAGTAGTACCTGCCGAGTTGGGCTTCTCCGCGCATGTAATCCATCGAGAAGAGGACGGCGAGCGAACCAATGACCGTGGCAATTACGGTCAGTGAAACTGCCAAGCCGTCTGGGACGAGGGTCAGGCTGCCGAAGGCAGGACCAAACCACAGGTCAAGTGCGGGGCGGGAGTCGATGGTAGTCAATAAGAGCAAGGAGGAGATTCCAGCAAGCGCGCTGAATCCGAAGGCGAGCCAGTGCTGGGCTTTCGGGCGTTGGTCACCGACTAACCAGACCACGACTGCGCCCAGCCAGGCAAATCCGATAACGAGAAGAATCAAGATGCCAGCCATGTCATCCTTTCAGCGTGGAGATTTGCGGCGCATCCAATGTGCCGAAACGGCGGCGCACCTGCACTGCCAACGCCAGACCAACAACCGCAACAATGGTATCCGCGACGATGACGGTGGCGGCGATGGACTGTCCCAACCCGAGGTTGCCGCTCAGTTTGCCCGCGAACACCAGTGACAAAATCACACCTTTGACCAGAATTTGCAAGACCATCACGATCTTGATCAAGTTACGCGTGATGAGCAAACCATACAAGCCGACACCAAACAGGGCTGCAATGCCAACTAAAACAATATTGAGGGAAGTCATGTTCATAAGCCCACTTCCTTTTTCGGGTCGCGGATGCGTTCGGAGAGCAACCCCAGAACGCCCATCACACCTGAGAAGATCAGCACGATCTGGATCCACACATCCAACACGCGGGTTTGCCACAGGACGCTGGCAAGATCAACGGGGCCTTTAGATTCAGCAACTTGAATAGACGGATACACCATCCACCCGATCATGAAAACCGCAAGCCCGACAACAGTCAGCGCCAATAGCTTTGGGATGACCGATGCGGGGTCAAGCGCGTCGTCACCAACGACACTGACAGCGTAAACGAGCAGCACGGTCACCAGACCCGCCCCCACCGAGAGTTCCATTACTGCAACTTGTGTCGCGCCAAGCAGGTACAGCACCACCGAAACCAAGGCACTGACACAAGCCAGATAGATTGTAGAAACTAAAATTCTGGTGGACACAATCGCACGATACGCGAAAAAGACAGCCCCCAATAGTAGAAGAAAATATTCTATTCTTTCCATATTACAGACTCCAAACTTAACATACCGAAGCATCTTCGCTTCGTTCTCGTCACCTCCGCTCGTTTGGCTCACTTCCCTTTTGTGAAATATATCACTATTGCAGTTATTTTGCCACGCTTTTAATCATGAATTCAGCATGACTTATTTTCCTGATAAGCAGCATCGCAAAGTGACGTGGGTATAATCACACCCTATGAGTGACTACACCTTCGAGATTCGCGTCTGCCTGAGCTGTGGACTGCGCTACCCCATCCAACATGGACATTCCTTCGGCACACGCTGCCCGATCTGTCTCGGGGAGACAAAACAAGTTCTGCAAAAAACGGTTCACGAAGAAGAGATGACGCGCCCCGCTCCCAAAAAAACAAATGGCACGCAACGCGCCGTACTGCTGGATAACATCCGCTCGGCATGGAATGTCGGCTCGATCTTCCGCAGCGCGGACGGCTTTGGTTTAGACCACATCTATCTCTGCGGCATCACACCTACACCCGAGCAGTCCGCTGTGCGAAAAACATCGCTTGGCGCGGAACAAACCGTCCCATGGTCGTATCATAAGAACGCGGTGGAACTGGTTCAAGGGGTGAAGGTAGATGGCTGGAAAGTTTTTGCTTTAGAAGAAAACGAACGCGCACAATCACTCCCTGTTAACAAAACCGCCGAGAACAAGAAATCACTTCTTATCCTCGGCAGTGAAGTAACAGGCGTTGACCCCGACCTGCTCGCTCTATGCGACGAAATCTATTTCATTCCGATGAATGGCAACAAACGCTCGTTCAATGTGGCGATCGCTTTCAGCATTGCGGCGTTTGCTCTGCATGCACCGTAACACATCAAGGCAAGAGTGCTCCCAATCCACTCAACCAAATTTCAGCAATGCGCTCATATCCCGCCGTGTTGGGATGATTTCCATCGTAGTACAGCAGGTTGGGGTCTGTGAAAATATCCGTATTATAAAAATCAACGGTTAGAGCGCCATACTCTGCCGCCTTTTCAATGATGACATTGTTATACCGCTGCACCTGCACAGACATCCGCGCCAATTCAGCGGGCGGCACTTCGGGAAAGGCTTCCCCTTTCAACGCAATCGGACGTTTCGCCTGATCGTCCAACAACGCAACGATCACCTGCGCCCCCGCGCCGCGCAACTGACTGAGAATCAAATCCATATTAGACGCAAAATGCTCAAGGTCTTGCTGTTCCTGTTCGTCGGTAACATCCCCACCGAACTCATACAAATACCATAAATCATTACTGCCGATCCAAACAAAAACAACGGCGCTGCGTCCATCTGAAATTGCCGTTTGCGTCTCAGCGACAGCACGCGGCAACTGCCCATCCAACCCCTGATCGCCTTGAATCAGTGCATCTGAATTCCAGCCCGACTTGCCCATATTCAACATCGTCGAATCAGGGTGACGCTGCAATACAGCATCCAACACGCGCCCCGTATAACCAAGCCCCGTCTCATCTGTGTCACCTTCGGTCAAACTGTCACCAATGGCGATCAAGCTGATCGGTCCCGCTGGAAGCGTTTCAGGAGATGACAAATCCACCGACGGAGTGTCAATCACTTCCACCACAGGCGGGGCAACATCCACTTGCGCAGGCTGGCAGGCCGCCAATAACAAGACGAACAACACTGCATAATATTTCATAATTCCTCCAGAATCTGAATTTTGCTGATTTTACATTACCTCCCGATAAACCCTGTTTCCAATTTCGATAGCATCTGATTGCTTTTTTCGGTTTCAATTGGCGCCATGAAACTCGATATCTGGAACTTCCAAACTCAACTCACCCGCCGCCTTGCAGTCTGGTCAATTGCCAGCATCGCTGTCGGCTTGCCGCTGCTTTCCATTGATCCCTTCTCGCGCGGCGTGGGGATTCAATTCATCGCTTGGGGCGCGATTGATCTGCTGATCGCCATCTTCGGGAGTCGCAGCGCAAGCAGAAGAAAAGCCCGCCTCTCTCCCGACGAGTTGCTTGATACTGCTCCCAAAGAGACTGCCAACCTAAAACGGATTCTGCTCATCAACACCGCATTGGACGTTTTCTACGTCGCGGGCGGCATCGCCCTCATCTTCACCCTCGGCGCGGAGAACCCCGAATGGCGCGGTCATGGCTGGGGCATCATCGTGCAAGGCGGCTTCCTTTTCTTCTTCGATCTTTTTCACGCTTTGAAACTCAAATGAATCTTCTCAATCAACTGAGATCCCTCCCCAAATCCAACCTCATCTTCATCGCCCTCTGGGTGCTGACCATGATCCTGCTTCCCATCGTCGGTTGGACATGGGGCGAAGCAGCGCTCATCCGCGGCATGTCCGTTGGCGTGCTAATGCAGGGAATCGCCGTGCTCGCCATCCTTGCCAGCGCATGGGGCTGGCGCAAAACGATCACATCATTTGCCATCGTCGGCGTGCTTTCGTATTTCGCTGAATTCATCGGCTCGAAAACGGGCTTTCCCTTCGGCGCATACCATTACACGAATGTACTCCAACCGCAACTTGGCGGCGTACCGCTGCTCATCCCCCTCGCATGGATGATGATGCTCCCGCCCGCTTGGGCAGTGGCTCGCTCCCTTCTCCCTGAGGGAGAAGGGTTGGGGATGAGGGTCAAATATTCGCTCCTCTCTGCCCTCGCC
>VGOX01000327.1 GCA_016875755.1 Chloroflexota bacterium | reverse complement strand
GGTTTCTTTTTTCGTTTTTTCGGCGCGCTGGCTACGCTCCCGGCTGGTTTTCAGCCCAAGTTTTGGCTATTAATGAACGGCTTCTTGCAGAGGACTCAATGATTATTTCAAAAACATCAACGACAAATACGGCCACAAAGCCGGGGATGAAGCGTTGATCCGCTTTACGCAGGTTTGCCGGCAAAACCTCCGCAAGGTGGATATCTTTGCCAGATTCGGAGGCGAAGAATTCGTCGTTTTGCTGCCAGAAGCGGACTTAAACCAGGCCCAGGAAACCGCTGAACGGATTCGAAAAATCGTTGAAGACACAACTCTTAATATTGACGGGCATCAATTCAAAATGACAGCCAGTTTTGGTGTTTCTGCATTTGAAGGCAAGCAGGATACATTGGGGCTTTTGCTTCAAAAATCAGACAAAGCCCTGTACGCCGCCAAAGACAAAGGTCGAAATATGGTCGTTTGTGTGGAATAAGTTTTTAGAATACCAATAACAACACCAACGCCAAAATAGCGGGGACAGCCTGAATATAAAAGATTCTTTTACTTACCGTAAACGCGCCGAAGATTCCTGCAATAATCACACAACTCAAAAAGAAGATCTTCACGGGGTCGCCTGCGAATAAGCCCCAAATGAGTCCTGCCGCGAGGAAGCCGTTGTATAGTCCCTGATTCATGGCGAGGGTTTTCGACTGTTTGGCTTGTTCCTCCGTCATGCGAAAGGACTTCATGCCACGCGGCTTGTCCCATTGGAACATTTCGAGATAAAGAAAATAGAAATGTAGGAGGGCGGTGATAACGATAAGAATATCCGAGAGAAGGTTCATGGGGTCTCCTTGGTTGCGGGAAGTATAGCAGACATCAAAAACAGAACAAAAATTCTGTTATACTGCCCGTAACGATTTGTAGGGGCGAGTCGCGACTCGCCCCTACCTGAGGAAACCAATGGCAAAAACAAAAACCCACACCCGATTTGTCTGTCAGCAGTGCGGACGTGTTGCCGCAAGTTATATGGGCAAATGCCCGCAGTGTAGTGCGTTCGATAGCATGGTGGAGGAAGTCATCCATGATGAACCCGTTGCGAAAAAGGGAGCGGCGAATGTTCGAGGGCTGAGTGGCCGATCGGAGCCGCGCCCCATCTCCGAGGTCAGCGGTGAAGCGGAAGATCGCGTTCACCTGCCGATCGGTGAGTTCGCGCGCGTGCTCGGCGGCGGCATCGTGCCCGGGTCCATCGTCCTCGTAGGCGGCGACCCGGGTATTGGCAAATCTACGTTGATGCTTCAAATGGCAATGGAGATGGCGAAGGTGCAGCGCGTACTGTATGTCTCGGGCGAGGAGTCGGAGCGGCAGATCAAGATGCGCGCGGTGCGTTTGTTCAATGGGACGAAGGAACTGCCGAAGGAATTGCTGCTGGTGACGGAGACGAATCTCGAAGTGATCTTCAGCCATGTCCGCGATTCAAAACCTGACCTGTTGATTGTCGACTCGATCCAGACCACATACCTCTCTGAATTGGATTCGTCGGCTGGCTCGGTTTCGCAGGTGCGCGAATGTTCGTCGCAATTGCGCGAGTTGGCGAAATCTTCGGGTGTGTCGGTGTTCATGATCGGGCACGTGACGAAGGAAGGCGCCATCGCAGGTCCGCGTGTGTTGGAGCATATCGTAGACACGGTGTTGTATCTGGAAGGCGACCGTTTTCAGGCGTATCGTCTTTTGCGTTCGGTGAAAAATCGCTTCGGCGCGACCTCCGAAGTGGGTGTGTTCGAAATGCGCGAAGGCGGCATGATCGAAGTGACCAATCCATCCGAGGCGTTTTTGGCGGAGCGTTTGATCAATGCGGCGGGCTCTACCATTGCGGTGACGATGGAAGGCACACGTCCCATTCTCGTTGAAATTCAAGGGTTGACTTCCCCGACGCAATTCGGCAATGCACGCCGCACTGCCAACGGCGTGGACTTCAATCGTTTGTTGTTAATTACGGCTGTGTTAACTCGCCGTGTGGGGCTGAAACTCGCCGAACAGGATGTCTTCGTAAACGTCGTCGGCGGTATTCAAATTGACGAACCCGCCGCAGATCTAGCCGTTGCCGCCGCCATCGCATCTTCATGGAAGGATGTCCCCGTCCGCGCGGAAGCGGTGTTGATCGGTGAGATCGGTCTGGCAGGTGAATTGCGCATGCCCGGTCAGATGGTGGCGCGGTTGCGTGAAGCGCAGAAATTGGGATTCAAAACTGCCATTGTCCCCAAGGCGATACGCAAAGGCGAGGAATACCCAAAGGGCATCGAGATCATCGAAGTCCGCTCGCTGGATCAGGCGTTGAGCGCGGCGTTGAAGACCACAGATAAACGTGGATGAACGCAGATTTACTTATCAAATTTATCTGTGTTCATGTGTGTGAAAAAAGAGGTAAATATGTGCCGAAGTATCAAACCCCTTAGAAATATGGATCACCCCGTCACCGAGCAGGAGATTTACGAAGCGGCGCTGCAATACGTAAGAAAAGTCAGCGGGTATCGCAAGCCTTCCAAAGCGAATGAAGAGGCATTCAATAAAGCTATTGAAGAAGTGGCAAACTCGACAAGAAAAATATTGGCAAATCTAAAGACTGTCGAAGGCGCTGTCCTGAGATCATCGAAGGGTCACAAGTCGAAAGTCTCTGCCTAACCTGTCACCTTCGACCTTCGACAATTTCCCTGCAACCCATTTCCACTTGCCCTCGTATACCTCCTTAGCAATAACCTGAGGAGGTTTTTCTTATGTATCGAAAACTGATAATCTTTGTCGCGATTCTCGCGCTTGCCAGCATGGCTTGTGGATTCAACATCAACGTCCCTGAACAGGTGCAGCCCGGCCCCGAAGTGACCGAGGACATTCTCATTCCCTATCCCAAGGAAGAGGACTCCAGTTTGACGCTGTCGTTTGGCGCGGGAGAATTATCCCTTGCCCCCGGCGCAGATGACATGGTGGACGGAACCGCCACCTACAACTACGAGCAGGTCAAACCTGTGATCGTCACCGACGGCGGAAATGTCAACATCAAAATGGGCGAAACGAATCTCAACTTTCTCCCATCCTACAACGATCTCAAGAACGAATGGGATCTCAAACTCGGCAACCAGCCCATAGACCTGACCATTGAATCAGGCGCATACACCGGCGATTTTGAATTCGGCGGACTCGCCCTCACCAACCTCACCATCAAAGATGGCGCGGCAGAAGTGGAACTCTCCTTCTCTGAACCGATCCAGTCCGAAATGTCCATCTTCAGCTACGCCACCGGCGCATCCAATGTCAGCTTGAAGGGACTCGCCAATGCCAACTTCAGCATCTTTGATTTCTCTGCCGGCGCAGGCGATTACACTCTCGATTTCTCCGGCGATCTCCAACGCGACGCCTCGATCAAGGTCAAAGCTGGCTTGAGCAACATCATCATTATCGTCCCCGAAGGGGTGGATGCAATCGTCACAGTGGAGAGCGGTGTCTCGAATATCAGCACAGGCTCGGGGTGGAGCCGAAGCGGAGACGTCTACAGGCAGAAGGGCGAAGGTCCTACATTAACCTTTGTCGTTGAAATAGGCGCAGGGAATCTCACCCTCACCCGCTAATACAACAGAATCACAATCGAGTAGGGAGCGGCGGCTAACCGCTCCCTCTCACACCACCGGACATGCGGGTCCGCATCCGGCGGTTCACCAAGAGTGGCGCAGATACTCTTGCGCTGGATTTTCTTCTGTCTCGTGCCGAGGACGGCTCGACCCTCTCCACAACTCCCACAGGCTTCACCCGTTTCGTTTGCGAAGTAGTGCCTCTATCCGAAGCATTCGGTCTTCCGTGTTC
>VGOX01000326.1 GCA_016875755.1 Chloroflexota bacterium | reverse complement strand
GCGTTAGCGGCAGAGAGGGGAAAAATGTTCAGGTTTGAATCCACTGTACTGGGAGGCGCACCCGTTTTCTCGGTCATGAGAGAGGCGTTTCCTTTGGCAGAGTTGACATCCTTCAAAGGCATCTTCAACGCCACGACCAACGTCATCCTATCCAGAATGGAAAGCGGAGAATCGTACGATGCGGCGTTGAAATACGCGCAGTCCATCGGCTTGGCGGAGACAGACCCAACCAACGACGTGGATGGCTGGGATGCCGCCATCAAAGTCGCCGCGCTGGTGACGGTGCTGTGGGATACGCCGCTGACCCCGCAACAGGTAAACCCGACCGGCATTCGCGGAATCACCGCCGAAATGATCGCCAATGCGAAGGCGGAAGGCAAGCGTTATAAATTAGTATGTTCTGCTGAAAAGGTGGATGGGAAAGTGGAAGCCAGCGTCTCCACTCAATTGGTGGATGCGGCGTCTCCGTTGTATGGGATGATGAATTCAAGCACGGGCATCACCTTCCGCACCGATGTGATCTTGGATTATTCGATTGTCCTGTCTGAAAAACCCGGCATGCAAGGCGGACCTGTTGAAACCGCGTATGGTCTTTTTGCCGATTTTGTGAACATTGGAAAATGAATGACAGTACGCCCGTGAAAGGCGTTCAATCTCAAGCATCTCTTTTAAAAGTGAGTTCGTATGCAGACCAAAAAAATAACGCGCAGAGATTTTCTTAAATTAAGCGGCTCGCTGGCGGCTGCATCTGCCCTGGCTGCATGTGTACCAGGAGAGCAATCTCCCGTCGCTATTCCACTGGAAGCAGGCGGGCAAAGCCCCGTCATCGAACCTGAAATACAAACCACGCTCCCGCCTGTACCGATGGCGATCCTTGCTCTGAATCGGCTCACCTTTGGCATTCGCCCAGGGGATGTAGATGCATTCAATGCCTTGGGTTCCAACGAGAGCGAACGTCTGCAAAACTTTGTTGCGCAACAATTGAATCCCGAAGCGATGGACGATAGCGAGTTTGAAAACCGCCATGCCAGAGCCGGGTTCGAAACCCTGCACAAATCGCACGAGCAACTCTACGCCGACCATATTGCCAGCAACCCATACAGCTCCAATGACGATGCCTACTGGCAATGGTACAGCCAGCCTGCCTACGAACTTGTGGATGAAACCGTACTGCGCGCGGTATATAGCAAAAAACAACTTGTGGAAGTGCTGGTTGATTTCTGGCACAACCACTTCAACGTCTTCTTCTGGCAGGACGACGGCGTGCCGTTGCTTGCCTCTTACAACCGTGATGCGCTGCGCAAGCACATGCTGGGCAACTTCCGCCAGATGCTCGAGGCCGTGGCAAAACACCCGTCCATGCTATATTACCTGAATCAAAACAACAGCAGCGATGCCGGACCGAACGAAAATTTTGCCCGCGAACTGTTTGAACTTCACACCCTTGGCGCAGAAAACTACCTGGGTGTACGCGACCCAAACGCAGTGGAAAAAGATTCCAACAACATTGCCATCGGCTACGTGGATAATGACGTGTACGAAGCCGCGCGCTGCTTCACCGGCTGGCGTGTGGATGACGACCTCGGCGACTGGGAAGACGGCGTGGAAAAGACCGGCAACTTCCTGTACCACAAACCCTGGCATGACCGTTTTAACAAACTTGTACTCGGCAGATACATCCCCGCCGACCAGGAAGACTTAAAAGACGGCTACGACGTGCTCGACCTGTTGGCAAGCCATCCTGGCACAGCGCGGCACATTGCCCGTAAACTATGCCGCCGCTTTATTTCCGATGCACCGCCTGAGACGGTTGTACAAGCCGCCGCCAGCACCTTTCTCCAATATAAAGATGCACCCGACCAACTCAAACACGTGATGGAGACGATCCTTCTTTCGGCCGAGTTCAAAGCCAGTTGGGGCGGAAAGGTCAAACGCCCATTTGAGGCGGCAACCTCCATGATGCGGACACTTAATTCCGATTTCACACGCCCTCCCGGATCGCTTCACTGGATGTTGAGTTTGATGGGGCAGCGCCTGTTCGAGCGCCGCTCTCCCGATGGCTACCCCGATACCCGTGAAGCCTGGGCGACCTCCATGTCTTTGTTATATCGCTGGAATCTGGCAGTGGGTCTGGCTGAAAACTGGTTGGATGATGAAACTACGGGGTACACCATCCGCTCGGATACGTTTGCCCAAACCCCCGCAGAGATACGAACCGCCTCTGCCCTCGCCGATTATTGGATCCAACGAATCCTGAATCAGACTCTTCCCGAATCCAGCCGCAATGCCATCATTGCAGTAATGGCGCAGGAATACAACTGGGATGAGCCACTAACGGAAGAGCATGTGCGTTATGTATTGCCAGCCATGATCGAAGTCATTTTAATGAGCCCAGATTTTCAGTGGAGATAACATGAAACCCATTCTCACACGCCGCCAATTTTTACAGGGATGCTCCTCCGCCATTGCGGCCATGGCGGGCGCAAAACTAACGAATCTTGCCTTTGCAAAACAAGATAACCCAGGTGATACACTGGTGGTCGTCTTTTTACGCGGCGGCTGGGATGCGCTCAATGTAGTTTCGCCCATTGAAGGCGACGACCGCGGCTTCTATGAAAAAGCCCGCCCGGATATTAAGATCGAAAACCTATTAAGACTGAATGATCAATTTGGCTTGCACCCTGCCATGGCTCCATTGTACGACTTGTATCAACAAGGCAAAGCTGGCATCGTTCATGCAGTGGGATTGAACTACGATACACGCAGCCACTTCGACGCACAGGAATATATTGAATTGGGGACACCCGGCGCAAAAAATACAGCCTCCGGTTGGATCACCCGCCACCTGCAAGCCAGCGGCACTTCATCCATTTTAGCGGTGGTATCAACGTCTGGTCAGCCGACTTCCGTCTTGAATTTTGTCCCAACGGTCAGCCTGAGCACCCCCGACGAATTTTCGCTATGGGATGCAGGCTTGCGCGCTTCGCACATGAACGCCCTGCGTACGTTGTACTCCGGCGAAAGTATGCTGCACCGCGCCGGCGCGCGCACCCTGGAAGCGCTGGATATTGTCAGCCCGCTCACCGGGGGTGGGTATGAACCATCCAACGGCGCCTACTACAATGAAGACGACTTTGGTGCTCAATTAAAAACTGTTGCCCAAATGATCAAACTCGATGCTGGACTGCGGGTTGCCACTGTGGATTTTGGCGGCTGGGATACGCACGAATACCAAAACGACGGCAACGGCGGCTACATGGCGGATTTATTGAACAGCCTCACATCGGGACTGGCAAACTTTTACCTCGACCTGGACTCAGGCTACACCGACCGACTGTCTGTGGTGGTCATTAGCGAATTTGGGCGGCGGCTCGTACAAAACGAATCCTATGGCACAGACCACGGTCATGGCAGTGTGATGCTTACCCTTGGCGGAAACGTAAACGGCGGACAGGTTTTTGGTCAATTCCCCGGCTTGCATAATGACCAGTTATACGACCGCGCCGACCTAGCCATCACCACCGACTACCGCTCTGTTTTGGGTGAACTACTTGCCAAACGCATGGGCAATACCGATATCGAATCTGTATTCCCGGGCTTTTCTGGTCAATACAAACCACTAGGATTGTTTCAATAGCAGTTGTCGCGTCAAACAGGCAGTTACATTTTCAACTTTTACAAGGCACACGCCTGTGCTACAGCCCATATTTCATTTGGAACATTCACGTTCAACCTTACATTATCATTGGGGAACCCTAAATCCAAGTAGCAAAGTCAAGCCTTTGTGTATACAATAGTAAATGCAAAGGCTTATATCTTTAGTTTCCGCTAACATAAAGTAGGGGAAGGAGTTGA
>VGOX01000325.1 GCA_016875755.1 Chloroflexota bacterium | reverse complement strand
GAAGCAATCCCAATCCGCCCTCGGTGGTGACAGCCACCCCTAGTCCCACTTTAACCCCGGTGCCAACCAGCACACCTCTCCCCATTAGTGATAAGCCAACGGAGAATCCCACCAAGAACGCTCCATCCGAAGTCACTCCCACACCCACCACAGAACCTGTGATTACTTCCTCAGGCAATGATGGCGCAACGGAGGGAGAAAATGACTGGGAGGACGTCTGCACCTTCGACCTTTGTCTCGGATTGACCGTAGCCTGTTATTGGGACGGCGGCACCCCGGAAATTGTAGAAGATGGTTCAGGCAACACTGGCGTTCGTTGCACCATCCCAGATGCTGACGATGGCGCTGCCACTCCCTTCCCGTGGGGACCTGTGGGCATTACCGGATTGTTCGTAGTGTTGATGGTTATGCTGCTGCCCGCCATACAGAAATTAAAGAACAAGCCCGATACTTCCCAAACCACCGCTGACTATCTGCTCACCCTGGATGGGATTCCCGGCGAATCCAAAGACAAAATGCCCAACAACAAAAATCCCGAACTTGTGAAGAACAAGGATAATGAGCGCAAAGCCCCATTTATCCATTTCGGCGATATTGATGGCGAAGCACACCCACATGACAACACTCCAAATGAGATTAAATGCGATGGAAAGAAGAAAAAAATCAGAAGACCCACAACCGGTGGTGGCGGTGGTTTAAGTGGACCCGGCTTTTAGGAGAACCCGATGAAAAAAATATTTCTTACCCTCTTAATGGCAATCTTCATTCTCGCTGCCTGCGGAGGTGAAACACAACCCGCCGCAAACCCGACCAAGGAGCCTGCCACCACCTCCCTGACAGAATCCAGCCCCGAGACGACGGAACTGGCCGAGGTCCAGTTGGAGCCGCAAGCCGGGGACACCGGCACTCACGTGGACGGTTCCAACATCGTTTATGTCCCAGCTGGTGAGTTCATCATGGGCGTAAAAGACGGCGTAGATAACCCTGAGCATACCAACTCCACCGGCGGGTATTGGATCTATGCCACCGAAGTGACCAACAGCCAATACGCCTTGTGCGTGTCGCTCGGTCAATGCACTGCGCCAGATGCAAACATCAACCCGGATTATGCAAGCGAACTGAATGTTGCTTTACCTTTTACCGGTGTAAATCACGAACAGGCAGCGGGTTACTGCGCCTGGATGAACGGACGCCTGCCCACCGAAGCTGAATGGGAGAAAGCCGCCCGCGGAACCGATGCCTTCATCTATCCCTGGGGCAATGACGCGCCCGTCTGCGACAAGTCGAACTTTGCCGATTGCCAGAAATTCTTCCCAGATACCGTCATCGCCCGCGAAGCGGGACGCTCGCCCTACAAACTGTTCGATATGGCTGGCAATGTCTTTGAATGGGTGCAAGATTGGTACGACCCCGAAGCCTACACCAAGGGCATTACACTGAACGAGCACAAGGTCATACGCGGCGGTGCATTCCATTCAAGCGCGGAAGATGTGAGAACTTTCGTCCGTTCATTTGAACTGCCCAATGCCGCCCGTGAAGACCTCGGCTTCCGCTGTGTACTGGAAAATGAAGCCGCGCAAAATACCGCCCCGATGTGTGAAATAGGTGTTGTTGTAGCACCTAGT
The DNA here is from genome assembly GCA_016875755.1 of Chloroflexota bacterium. Taxonomy (GTDB): domain Bacteria; phylum Chloroflexota; class Anaerolineae; order Anaerolineales; family Villigracilaceae; genus Villigracilis. The sequence continues at coordinate 2,241 of VGOX01000325.1, read as the reverse complement.
CCTCAATATGAGGAATGTTTTTATAAACTAGATGTAACCACCACCTATTGCGCCAATGGCAAGCCGTACGCCAATGTGGAAATCAATACCAACGATGGACAGTATGTTGGTGGCTTTGGAGCACTCGCCCCTGGCGAATGCAATCTAGGCGATCCAGCCGTCTGCACCGGACCAGAACTTTCCTCTTTTGAGGTGAAAGGAACCAAGAAATGTGTAGTGCCAGATATGGGAATCACGGAATGCCCCGTTGGCTATGAAGCCCAGAACAATGTATGTGTACTTGTAGGCTCGAATGAACCTGGTGTCTGCCCAAATGGATTCAATACAGATCCTGATTTGGGATGCTGCTCAGTGGTTATTGCACCAGAACCCATGTGCCCACCAGGGTATGGTTATGAGGCCCCTCACTGCACCAGATATATTCAAAGCACAGTTAAAGTGAACCTGCCCTCCTGTACCATTACAGACAAACCCAAGGAAGAACCCGAAGAACCCACCTGTGACCCTGCCACTGGCGCTGGATGTGCAAGCCCTGCCAGCGACATCCGCCTAAAGACGGACATTGTACTGATCGGCACAACCGAAAATGGACTGCCTTTGAATACCTTCCGCTATATTGGCGGCAAGACAGTCTACCAAGGCGTAATGGCGCAGGATGTGCTCAAATTCATGCCTGAGGCGGTTGTGCTTATGCCGAATGGCTACATGGCTGTCAACTACGAAATGCTCGGATTGACGATGGAACGGGTCCAATAATTCTCTGTCTTGTTCGAAATACATTCAAAGAAAAAGTTCCGTTTTGCACGGAACTTTTTCTTATTTTATTCCCTTCTCCATCGCCCATGCCGCTGCTTCCGTCCGATTCTTGACCCCCAATTTCCGCAGAATATTTGCCACATGCTTTTCAACAGTTTTCAATACAACCACAAGTTGCTGCGAGATCTCTTCGTTCGTTTTTCCCTGCGCCAGCAGATGCAGCACATCCAACTCGCGGGAGGTGAACAGAGTTTCTGCTTGCGGGGCTGGCGTTCCATCCCCTGTGCTTTGGCAGAGAGATACGGCAAGTTCATAAACCTCTGAATGACTCAGGCACTTGCCTTTTTCGGCAAGCCATTCAAAACGATCAAGTCCCAGCGCTTTCTTCAATGGCTCAAATCTTTTTGCATATACATCAGTCGAGATAGGCACAACGCGTGAAGCAGGGTTTTCATCTAAGTGCATCACGGCGCTCGCGTAAAGCATTACGGCGTCTTCCACTTTGCGGGTGGCAACGCATAATTGAGCAATGACTTCGGTAATTTCATAAAAGAGGGTTTGAAAACCAAAACCGCCCAAAACCTCCAATGTCTGCACCAGATACGTCCTTGCTTGCGGATATTGTTTCTGCTCAATGGCAATTTTTGCCAACAACCCGCGCGTGAATACGCATGTTTGCAGGTAGCCTTGTTCATCGGCAGTCTTTATACAACGTTCAAGATAAGGCACTGATGTTGTTACCTCACCACGCAGGTAATAGTTACAGGCGAGGTTGAACTCGATAGATGTCAATTCAAACTTCCTACCCATCCGACGGGCTAGCTCTTGTGCTTTGTGCAGGTAACCTAAACGTTCTTCCTCAACTTCAGGAGAGTATCTCCCCGCAAAATAATTCCCAAAATTAGACAACGCACGCAACTCATTCCACACATCACCGGTTTCCTGCGCCAACTGAAGACTTTGCTTGTAATGGGTCTCCGATTCTTTTAATCGTTCCAAAAGCTCTAGGTTGACGGCAAGGTTGTTCAATGCGCGTCCAAGCCGTTTTTTGTCGCCCAGGGTTTCAAATAGATTGGCCGACATTTTGTGAAAATCAACGGCGGTTTGCGAATCGAAAAACGACCAACTTAATGTACCAAGCAGCCCATATACAACCGCCTTGTCAAAATCACTACCGGATTTCTCCACCCACTGTTGGGCAAGACTGAGATATTTTTTCGCTTCACTGAAATGACAATAGGGAAACCAATAATGCTCAAAACCCTCCAACACATGAATACCCGCCGTAAGGATTTTTTTATCTTCTGACTTCAAAGCAATCTCAAGCGCGGCCAGCATGTTCTTATTTTCGGCTTTCAACCAGGGAATGCCGTGCGTGCCTTGTGCTGTTTCAATATCCTGCACGGCAACTTGTGCAAGCATTTGAAAAGCAAAAACAAAATTAGGCGGATATTGAATGAGGCAGATCGAGCGCGGTTGAGTGAA
>VGOX01000324.1 GCA_016875755.1 Chloroflexota bacterium | reverse complement strand
CTCTCCCCGAGCCGACAGTTGCCCAGCCCCTCGAAACACCCATCCCGCTGGAACTGGCAACCCCCACCCCGCCCCCTCCACGCACAAAATACATCCTCAATACGACCATTGACTATGACGCCAAAAACATCAACGTTGACCAAACCATCTTCTACTCCAACCTGACGGGCAATCAACTCAACGCCATTGTCATCGCCGTCGTCCCCAACCTGTGGAGCGGAAGCTTCAACCTCATCAGCCTCACCATCAATGGAGAAGCGGTCACCACCTCCACCCTCAATGGACAACGCCTCGACATTCCACTGGCATCCATTCTGGAAGCGGGAGAAGTGCTTGAGATTCAAATTCAATACACCCTTGCCCTGCCCTTCGCCGAGCAGGAAGACCCCAACATCTCACGCCCGCGCATTTATGGGTACACCAGCCGCCAGATCAACCTTGTCAATTGGTATCCCTTCGTCGTGCCTTACATCAACGGTGAATGGGTACTGCATGACCCATGGTTTTACGGCGAACACCTTGTGCATGACACTGCCGACTATGAGGTAAATCTTCGGTTCACCGACCCAGCTACCGCACCCATCGTCGCGGCGAGCGGAGTCGCAGAGCAATTGGAAGATTCCACCCGCTACACCATCACAGCCGCCCGCACATTCGCGCTGGCTGCCAGCCGCGATTTCCAAACATCCATCACCCAAGTCGGCGATGTGATGCTCTCCAGCTATTACTTCCCCTTCAACGAACGCGGAGGGCAAGCCGCCCTGCAAGCCTCTGCCGAAGCCATACAGGTTTTCAGTCAGCGCTTCGGACCGTATCCGCATAAGAGCCTCGCCATCGTCATGGGTGACTTCAATGACGGCATGGAATACTCCGCCTTCTTCTATCTCAGCAAGGATTTCTACAATCTCTACGATGGCACCCCCGCCAACTACCTGACCTTTGTCGCCGTGCATGAAACCGCGCATCAATGGTGGTTCGAAACCGTCGCCAGTGACCAAGCACTGCAACCCTGGGTGGACGAATCCCTTGCCACCTACTCCGAGAAAATCTATTACGAAAGTGTGCATCCTGACCTCGCCAGTTGGTGGTGGACCTATCGCATCGATTTTTTCAAACCCGAGGGCTTCGTCGATATTCCCATCTATGAAGGACAGGGCTTCCGCACCTACACCAATGCCACCTATTTCCAAGGCGCGTACTTCCTTGAAAAACTGCGCGTGCGCGTTGGCGACGAAGTCTTCTTCAAATTCCTGCAGGATTATCTCAGCCGCGGGAACGGGCGCATCGTCACTGCCAATGAATTCTTCCAAATTTTGCGCCTGAACACCAACGCCGACGTCTCCGACCTCATCAACCAGTACTTCCGCAACGTATATCAATGACCCGTCTTTTCGTACGATTCATATCACTCGCCCTGCTTGCCAGCCTGCTACTATCCTGCGCCGCGCCTGCCGCATTACCCACATCCACACCACAGCACTTCGCGCCGTTCATCCTCGTCACGCAGGACCCCAACGCATCCGCCACGCCCACACCCTTCCAACCTTCCGGGCTGGCAGAGACGCCCCTCCCGACCTTCACCGCTTCCCCGCCCCCCACGGCGACATTTACCAGCACACCACCCGCCACTGCGACATTCCCGCCTCCCCCCTCGCCGACAACTGGTTCTGTTTCTCCAACATTGCCCACCTCATCGCGCACAAACTATATTCTCTACTCGACACTGGACTTTCAAAACAAAAACATCACCACCGACCAAACCATCCGCTACTACAACAATACAGGCACAACCCTGTCAGATATTGTCCTGTCCGTTCAGCCGAATATCTACACCAATGCTTTTGTCCTAAACTCCATTGCACAGGATGGCACACCCATCACATCCTACGCCTTCAGCGGACAACGCCTCACCGTCAATCTCCCCCAACCGCTCGGGGCAGGGTCTGCCACCACCCTAACCCTAAACTTCAAACTTAACATCCCGCAGAAATCCTCCAGTGATGTCTTCGGCTATGACTTCAACCAGATCAATCTCGTAGACTGGTACCCGTTCATCGTCCCGCACCGCGGCGGATGGATCCTGCACGATCCATCATCGTGGGGCGAGCATCTTGTCTATGATGCATCCGATTTCGAATTGAACATCAAAACAGATTCAGACGTCATCCTCGCCATTGGCGCATCCCCTGAACAAAACGGCGAGTGGACTCGTTACCGCATGTACGGTGCACGGACACTGGCGATCTCTGCCAGCGATGAGTTCATCGTCTCCGAAACCACCAGCGGAAGTATCGCCATTCGCTCGTATTATTTCAGCGGCTTCCAAACGGGCGGCGCAGACATGCTCACCTACGCCTCACAGGCGATCGATACGTTTTCCGCACAGTTTGCGCCGTACCCGCACCAGACCCTCGCCATCGTCCAAACCGACATGAGCGACGGTATGGAATACGACGGTTTGATCTTTCTTTCTTCGAATTTTTATAAGCAATATAACGGCACAGCACGCAGCAACCTTGCCGCCATTGGCGTACACGAGATCGCGCATCAATGGTGGTACAGCCTCGTCGGTAATGACCATGCCCTCGAGCCCTGGCTCGACGAAACGCTTTCCACCTATAGCGAGCGTATCTTCTACGAAAACAACTATCCCGCCAACGTTTCGTGGTGGTGGCAGTTCCGCGTGGATTATTTCAAGCCGACTGGCTATGTGGACGGTTCGATCTATCAATATGACTCTTTCCGCAACTATACCAACGCCACATACTTTCAAGGCGCGCGCTTCCTTGACGAAATGCGGGAACAGATGGGGTATGGCAATTTCTCAAAATTCATCAAGGAATACGCAACGCGCTATTCCTATGGTCACGCCACCACCGCTGATTTCTTCGCCCTTGCGCGGGAGATCGTGAATATCAATTACGATACTTTGCAAAAGAAATATTTTTCGGGTTCGTATTGATTTACCCTCACCCTATCCCAGAAGGGACAGGAGTCACAAAAACTATGAACAGACCCTACACTTTCATCAACGTCGCCATGACGGCAGACGGGAAAATAGACACCGCAGAACGTAAAGGTGCGGCGATCTCCTCCAAAGAGGATAAGGCGCGTGTGGATCAACTCCGTGCTGAGGCGGATGCTGTCCTCGTCGGGGGGAAAACGCTGCTGGAAGAATTACCCAAGCTCACCGTTAAGAGCGAATCGCTGCGTGAGGGGAGAATCAGGCAGGGGCGTTCGCCGAATCCTATTAAGGTGGGAGTCGTCACAGTTGCAGATATCCCCGTTGACTCTGATTTTGTTAAGGCGGGGGAAACACGAGTCGTAATATTTACGACATCGCAGACATCTAATGAACAGATCGAACGTCTGCGTTCGCATGGTGTTGAGGTGTACACAAATGATGCGCCACGCGTTGACCTTATGAAAATGATTTCAACTCTTAAAGAAATGGGGGTGGATCGTTTGATGGTGGAAGGCGGCGGGACGATGAATTTTGAACTGATGCGCCTTGGTTTGGTGGATGAACTCATGATGTACATTGCGCCGATGGTTTTCGGCGGCGCGGGCGCACCTACTCCTGCTGATGGAGTCGGCGTGCCGCGCAATACGGCCATTGAAATGAACCTGCTGGATGTTGTACGATGGGAGGACGGCGGGATCGTTTTGAAATATAAAATCAAGTAGGTCACGTTTTTGTGACCGTGGAGAAAATTATGACTGGAATAACGCACGAACAAATCGAACTTTTATTGGAAGAAGATTGCTGCCACGAATGTGAAGGCTATGGCGAGGATAAGATCTGCGTCCACATCGAAGCGGTGGCGGAACTGCCCTCACGCTTTGGTGATTTTCATATTGTCGCTT
>VGOX01000323.1 GCA_016875755.1 Chloroflexota bacterium | reverse complement strand
GCCAAAGGTGGCATTCACGCCAAGCAACTCCAAGCTGCATGGAAAGAAGATTATCTCCTCAAAGTCCTCTCCTCTGGTGTTTAGATGCGATTGCCCTAGCTTAAAACCTTTACATGCAGGACATTTGATGTATGATTGAAAACATCAATGGCGTTTTTCGCGGCTCGTCCACCGCGGGAGGCGCTGTTCATCTTTAATCCACATATCGAAAGGAAGTTTTATGAATGTCCAAGCAGCCAAGCTCCTATCTGTCTTCTAAGTTGGAAGGCCGCCTGAAAGCCGATGAAAGCGGAAACAGCATTTTTGCCATCAAGCCCATTAAGAAGGGTGAATTGATCGCTGTTTTCGGCGGAGTCGTGTATGAATGGGAGACCTTTATCCACCTACCCGAACGTGAGCGCATGTTATGCCTCCAGGTTGAAGATCGTCATTTCCTGGTGCCGCGCCCCATTGGTGAGGGAGATTATGTCAATCACTCGTGCAATCCGAATGCAGGTCTTTCGGGCCAGATTGGACTCGTTGCAATGCGAGACATCAAAATCGGCGAGGAAGTTTGTTTCGACTATGCCATGTGCGATACCATGCCCTACGATGAGTTCGAATGCCTGTGCGGTGCCCCTACCTGCCGCGGCAGAGTAGGCGGTAACGACTGGCAGAGACCCGAGCTCCAAAAACGCTATGCTGGATTCTTCTCCCCGCATGTTCAGCGCAAAATCGATGCGCAGCGTGCCGAGAAGCGGGCGTTTGCCCGTGCCATGCGAATGGCAAAATCAGCCACGATCAATACTCCGGTGGCCAACCCAGTGTACGAGTAAGATATAGCAAAGACCTCCAGAAATACATGGAGGTCTTTTTGATTCAATTGGGAATCGTGGAAGTTCTCACCAAACGAAAGGTATCAGGCGATATTTGACTTTTTGTTTGTATTCTTTGTAGCCTGTTAATTCATTTTCCAGAGCCACTTCTTCATCGAGGATTCGGGCTGCGATGACGGGAATGATAAACAGCGCAGGGATGACCGCCCACCACGATCCAAGCGCAATGGGTGATGCGGCATATAGAACAATCATGCCGACATACATTGGGTGACGGACGATGCCATACACGTCGGTATCAATCACTTTTTGTCCGCTGGCGATTTCGATAACGCGGGAGAGAAAACTATTGACTTGCATGGTGCGAAAGACGAGCAGGTACGCTAAAAAGACGATCACACCAGCGGCGATGGAAATTCCCGCGGGCATGTTCGACCAGCCGTAACGTATATCGAACCCTGGAATAAGATACGCAAGAAGAAAGATTATGCCAGAATATCTGAGAATGTTCCGCTGTTCCTTGCGCTCTTCACGCATCCGCATTCTACGCTCGAGTAATTCAGGGTCTTTGGTGATCAAATACACCAGCACGAACAACATGGGGATAAATAAAACGCCCATATACATCCATGCCTGCCAGTAGTTCCAGGTGCCGGCCGGCAGAAATAATAGCAAGGTAAACATCCCCACCCCCATCAAGAGGCGGGAGACGGTAAGAGCAAGAAGCTTCGATTTAGGCATAAAAACTCCTCTCACACGTCTTCGCGATCTAATGTTGTATCTTCCCATGAAGCGGGGTCACCGAGGGGTTCGAGGTGGGTAAAAACCGTAATGCCCGGTAATGCGCGGCGGATATCGGCTTCGATCTTTTCGAGTAAATAATGTCCATGCAAGACTGTCCATGTATCAGGAACAAGAATGTGCATGGAAGCAAACTTCCGCGACCCGGACTGCCGCGTGCGCAGCGCATGGTACTCCACGCCATTCTTCATATGAAGATCTATTGTGTTCTTTAATATTTCCAACTCATTCGCGGATAAAGCCGTATCCATCAGCCCCAAGACGGAATCACGCACGATGTGAAAACCATGCCAGATGATATTCCCTGCAACAATGAACGCAACGATCGGGTCCAGTCTTTGCCAGCCAGTGAGTGCCACCAAACCTACACCGACCAATACGCCCACAGATGTCCACACATCGGTCAGCAAATGCTGGGCATTCGCTTGTAACGTAATCGAACTATGTTTTTTCCCTGCACGCAACAGAAACAACGCCACAACCAGGTTTATCACCGATGCAAGCACAGACACGCCCATGCCCAAACCAACCTGCTCCAGCGGCTGAGGCTCAATCAAACGCGGAATCGCCGTCAAAATGATGCTGACTGCAGCAATCAAGATCAGCGCCCCCTCTGCCCCACTGGAAAAATATTCCGCCTTACTATGCCCATACGCATGTTCTTCATCCGCAGGGCGGGCAGCGATGGTCAACATGGCAAGCGCCATAAATGCCCCAGCCAAATTGACCAACGACTCAAGCGCATCCGAAAGTAAACCAACGGAGCCTGTTAGAAAATACGCAACGGTTTTCAACCCGATCGTAAGGATCGCTGCGCCAATCGAAAGCCATGCAAAGCGTGTAAGAAACCGCCGATCAGTTACTTGATTTGTCATTCTACTATTCTACACCTTCGGACCCGCGTCGATCACTTCCTGCGGCGTACCATCCATGAACTTGCCAAAGTTCTGAATAAAGCGCATGGCTAGATCTTTATAGCGCCTATCGTATTCCTTCTTTTCGTGCCACGAAGATGACGGGTCTAACACTTCGTTGGGAACATTCGGACATGTCATTGGAACTTCAAAACCGAAGATGGGATCCTGCTTGAACTGGACATCATTCAATTTACCATCCAACGCGGCGTTCAACAGCGCACGCGTGTACTTGATGGAGATGCGCTTGCCCACACCGTACGGTCCGCCCACCCAGCCTGTATTGACAAGCCAGCATGTCGCATCGTAACGTTCAATTTTTCGTTTGAGCAACTCTGCGTATTTATATGGATGATGTACCATGAACGGTCCGCCAAAACACGCGCTGAAAGTGATTTCAGGCTCCTTACCAAGCCCCACCTCCGTACCTGCGATCTTGGATGTGTACCCGCTGATGAACTGATACAACGCTTGATTCGGAGTCAGCCGCGCAATGGGCGGCATGACGCCGCTCGCATCACACGTTAACAGGATGACATTTTTCGGGTGTCCAGCCTTTTTCTCAGGGACAGCGTTCGCGATGAACTCCAGCGGGTAGGATGCCCGCGTGTTCTCGGTCACTGTGTCGTCGTCGAGGTCAATGAGGCGGGTGATCGGGTCGTAGGTCACATTTTCGAGGATGGTCCCGAAGCGTTTTGTCGTCGCATAAATTTCAGGCTCCGCGGATTCAGACAGCCCGATGACCTTGGCGTAGCATCCGCCCTCAAAGTTGAACACACCCTCATCGCTCCACCCATGCTCATCGTCCCCAATGAGGCGGCGTTTGGGGTCCGCTGAAAGTGTGGTCTTGCCCGTTCCACTCAACCCAAAGAACAAAGCGACATCATCCGTATCCTCAGGGTTGACGTTCGCCGAGCAGTGCATCGAAAGCACACCCTCCAACGGGAGCAGGTAATTCAAGATCGTGAACACAGATTTTTTGATCTCGCCCGCATACGCTGAATTACCAATGATGGCGATCTTGCGCTCGAACGATAGGCAGATAAAGGTTTCGCTGTTCGTACCATCCACCGCGGGCGCACCTTTGAAGGATGGCATGGCAATGATGGTAAATTCAGGCACAAAGCGTTTGTACTCTTCGAGTGACTGCGGCAGGATGAACATATTTCGTACAAAATGACTGTGCCATGCCAGTTCTGTCACAATGCGGACAGGCAGGCGATAGGTTTCATCTGCGCCTGCATACACATCCTGCACAAAAGCATCACGTCCCTGCAGGAAACCCAACATGCGGGTGTAGAGCGATTCAAATTTATCCTGGTCGAACGGACGGTTATAT
>VGOX01000322.1 GCA_016875755.1 Chloroflexota bacterium | reverse complement strand
CGTGACTTGAGCATCTTTCAGATCGGCTTGCGCTTCATTGATCGGTGCCTGCTTCACTCGCTTTCGTTTGCACTGCCGTTATCTGTCCTGTGAGCAAACTGTCAGGTGACTAGTTCATTTTTATGCATCTTTATTTTGAAAACTGATATACGCCACCAGCCCGAGGACGGTCAGTATGATGCCAGCCAGACCAAGCCAGCCAGGGAATACCGCGCCAAGGAAGAGAATCTCGCCAAACAATGAGAAGACCACTTCAAGCGATTGCGTCGAATCGACGGCAGAGACTTCGTATGGTTTGTGTGCCAGATGACGTGCATATAAAAATAACGTAGTGGCAATGACACCCGAAAGCAAGGCGACGAGCGCCGTGCTGAAGATTTGGTCAGTGCTTGGGGTGGGGGGAGAGGTAACTAGCAGCAACCCAGCCCAAAAGGGGAGTGAACCGAGCGTCAGCAAAAGGACACGCGCGAAAGCGTTATCCAAAATCGGGTGGGTGATGTGCGGCAGGCGGGGGTGATGTCCCTTGCGCGATTCCCAGACGAGTTGATTGCCGATGGGGTAGGCAAATGCCGCAACAAGGACAGGCAGCGCGCTCAACAGCACTTCGCGCAGGCTGGTCAGCGAGGCGTGTTCAATGTTGACGAACACGATTCCGATAAAGATGATGCCCGTGAAGATCAATCCATTACGCGGGACGCTGCGCCTGAACAACAGCAGCACAAGCGGTGTGGCAAGGATGGTGGTTTGCCAGGTGGTGGCAACAACCCAGCCCGCCGCGTATTGGGAACTAAAAGTGATGAGCGAATAAAAAACGCCAAAGCCAATGCTGCCTGAGACAACCCAGAACAACCAATGCTTGAGAAAAACATCCTTCAGATCTACAAGCGCTTTTTTGCCCTGGGTAGCGAGCAGAATCACAACGAGCATTAATAGCATGAACCCAAAGCGCAGGGAGGATGTCCATGCCCAGTGACCGCCCTGCAAACTCAAGGCGCGGTTGATGACGAAGGTGCTGCTAAAGAAGAGTGCGGCAAGACTGCCAATGGAAATGAGTTTGAGCATGATTATCCACGAAGAAGGACGATGGACGATTGACCACAGACCATGGTCAATCGTCCATCGTCCTTCTTCTATCGTCTATGGTCTTCTATGCGTTGAAACTCATTTTTTCTTTTACACTCTTTGGCAACACTGGCAGGTGACTGCGTTCGATCAGGAAGGTCGAAACCTCCGTCAATTCCTTGAAGATGTAATGCTGACGCAGCGCGCCCTCAAGGTAACCTGCTCCACTGGTGCCGCCTGTGCCAGAGCGCATACCGATCATGCGGCGTGCCATCAGCATGTGCTTGTAACGGAATTGCGAGAGTAGTTCGTCAATGTCAATGAGGGTCGAGAGCAGGTCAAAGGGCAGTTGGAAGATCGGCTGGTTGCGATATAGCATGATGAACAACACCGCCCGCATCGCTTCCATTGAAAATTCGCCCAGCCCCTCTTTATAAAAGATGCGCTCCAATTCATCGAATTGGCGCAGCTCCACCGAACCCGAAAGACTGCTCTTGTAAATTTGTTTGTAATCGCTCCAGAATTTTTGTAAACCGTCTACCACGGGAAATTTGGATTGATATTCCTTCCAAAGCGACTCGTCGAAGAAGGGCGTTCGCTCTGCCCATTTGATGAGCAGACTCTTCAATGTCGCCTCGGACTCTACGCTGTTGATTGTTTCGTAATCCTGTTGGTTGAAACCACCCGGACGAGTGTTCTTGTAATAATTTGACTTGTAACGTTGTTCCATCTTCAGGCCCAACTTTGCTTCGATGATGCGGAATTGCAAACTCTGGAATCCCGAAGACGGCACAAGCAGGTCACGAAATTCGAGGAAGTCCATCGGCGTCATCGTTTCGAGAATATTGACCTGCTGATTCACCACCTCGAAGATTTTCGCCACTCGCTTCAACTTGTGGAATGCAATGCTCATCTCGCCTGCATTGTCGTTGACATTATCCTGTGAAAAAATATCCCGCACGTGATCCAGTTCATGGATGACCATCTTGAACCACAGTTCATAGGCTTGATGGATGATGATAAAAAGCATTTCATCGGTTTTCAAATCGCTTTTGGGATGCTGGCTGTCGAGAATTTTATCGAGTTCGAGATAATCGGTGTAATAAAGTTGTTCGGACATGGGTTCCTCACTTTGGCGTTGGTTAATTGGCAGATTGTACTCGTTAAAAGACGATAGACGATGGACCATTGACCATATTTGGTCGTCCATCGTCTATTGTCTATCGTCTATCGTCCGCTACAGTGGCTCAAACCTCGCGGTGAAATGCCTCAGCAATTCTGGTGCGTAGGTAAATTTGTAGCCTTTCACTTTGTCCGCACGGGATTTGATGGCGGCGAAGGTGTCTGCAACATAGTCAAGATGACTTTGCGTGTACGTGCGGCGCGGAATGGCAAGGCGCAATAACTCAAGTTTGGGGTAATGCCATTTTTGCGTTTCGGGGTCGAGACAGGCAAACATCACCGAGCCAATTTCCACGCCGCGGATGCCGCCTTCGCGGTACAGTTCCACAGCCAATGCTTGTGCAGGGAATTCATAGTTGGGGATGTGCGGGAAGATCGCGCCCGCGTTGATGTACACGCCATGTCCGCCAGTGGGTTGCAGAGTGGGAATCCCAGCCTCGTTCAGGCGCGAAGCGAGATACGCCGTCTGCCCGAGGCGGTAGCGCAGGTAGTCTTCATCCAAACCTTCGTAGAGTCCCACTGCCATTGCGTCGAGGTCACGCCCTGCCAGCCCGCCATAGGTGGGGAAGCCTTCGCGCAGGATCAATTCATTTTTCACGTTCTGGAAGAGCGTATCGTCGTTCATGCAGATCAGCCCGCCGATGTTGACGATCGCATCCTTCTTCGCGGACATGGTCATGCCGTCTGCCAGCGAGAACATTTCACGCGCGATCTCCTTGACTGACTTGCTCTCAAAGCCAGGTTCCCGCTCGTGGATGAAGTAGCAGTTTTCGGCGTAGCGTGCAGGGTCGATGAAGAACGGGATGCCGTACTCACGGTAGACTTTCGACACCTCCCGCAGATTCTCCATCGAGACGGGTTGTCCGCCTCCTGCATTATTTGTGACTGTGATCATCCCCAGTGGGATTTGCTCACGCCCATACATTTCGATGAAGGCGCGCAGTTTGGCGATATCCATATTGCCCTTGAAGGGATGGCGATTTTCGGGGTCGTGCGCTTCGTCGATGACGAGGTTGGCAGGGTGCCCCTGCCGCGCGCGGATGTTGGCATCGGTGGTGTCGAAGTGCATGTTGCTCGGCACCCACTGTCCAGGTTTTACCAGACATGCCGCCAGAATATTTTCGGCGGCGCGTCCCTGATGGGTGGGGGCGAAGTGCTTGAAGCCGAACACATCTTCGACGGCGTTCTTGAGGCGGTGGAACGAACGCGCGCCCGCATAGGACTCGTCGCCTTGCATCATTGCCGCCCATTGATGGTGGCTCATCGCGCCTGTGCCAGAGTCGGTCAGCAGGTCGATGAACATGTCTTCGGCGTTCATGAGGAACAGGTTGTAGCCCGCTTCCTTCAATGCGGCTTCGCGCGCCTCACGCGGAATCAGGCGGATCGGTTCGGTCACTTTGATGCGGAACGGTTCGGGCAGGTAGGGTGTGGTCATTTGGTCTCCTTGAAAATTTGAGTATGCGTCAAATTTTGGGTAGCGAGCCTGGCGTGTGCCCCTGTGTGTTGCCATTCGGTCTCCAATGACAAGTTCTATTATACAGTTAATTTTTAATTTGGGTTCTGTGACAAATGTCATTAAATTTCGCATAAAAAGAACCAAAGCAAATAAGATTTTCTTAAGATTTTTTT
>VGOX01000321.1 GCA_016875755.1 Chloroflexota bacterium | reverse complement strand
CATTCTCCCATCCCTTCCATCGTTTCATCGCTCAGTTTCTGCCATTTTTTTACTGCTTTGCCTTTGTCCATCTTTTTGCTCCTCTTGCCTATCTTACTCCTTTCCCCAAAATCCTGACGCCCACCCCTGGTATGTTTTCCCATTGACCATCCACCTATCATCCCGTAAAATTCTCTCTCAGAAATTATATATAATTTAACAATGTCGTTGCGAGGAACGAAGCAACCTCCAGTTATTAGGAGATTGCTTCGCAAAAAACGCTCGCAATGACATGGAAGGTAAATATGGCGAAATATCGTGTGATGTATTGGAAAGATATTCCACAGTCCTTTACCGTGGAAGGGGATGGACAGACAATAAAGAAAGAACTTTCGCAAAAAGTGCAAAATAAAATCGATGCATACGCAATGGCGCTTGGTGCTACGTCCACAACGGATTATGCCAAGCAATATAAGCGCGGAGGGTGGATCGAGCGCGAAGGCTCTGCTGAAGAAGTTGCCGAGGCGCTGCTGGCAGAGTTGGAAGCAGAAGCGGCGAAAGTTGAGATCCCAAAACGAGAAAAGGCATCGGAATAATGACCGTGGACGATAGACCGCAGACCGTGGTCTATCGTCCGTTGTCCATCGTCATCCCATGAAAAAACATAACATTATTTTGCAGCCATCAGGTCGGCGCGGGCAGGCGGACGAGCATACGTCCGTCCGTTCGGCGGCGCGTGAATTGGGCGTGGAGATCGAATCGATCTGTGCGGAGAATGCCACCTGTGGCAAGTGTATGGTGCTGGTGGAGGAAGGCCGCTTCGAGAAGTACAACATCGACTCAAAGCGTGAGAACCTCTCCCCTGTTTCCAATGAAGAGGCGGCATATTTTGCGCGCCGTCCCAAGTTATTGAAAGACAAAAACTGGGAAGTGGGACAAGTGCGCCTTTCGTGCCAGGCGAAAATCTGCGGTGACGTGCTGATCAACGTCCCTGAAGAAAGCCGCGGCAACAAGCAAATTGTCCGCAAGAGTGCGAGCAACCGCGCCATCGAGGTCAAGCCTTCGGGTGCGGAATATCTGGTTTCGATGACTCCGCCCACGCTGGAACGTCCGATAGCAGATTGGGAACGGCTCGCCAAGGGATTGGAAACGTCCATGGCGTTGGTGCGCGGCACGGAGGAAAAACTTCCGCGCTGGTATGAATTCGAGATCGATTATGTCTGCTTGCGCACGCTCGCGAAAACCCTGCGTGAAGCGAAGTGGAATGTGACTGTCACTGTGCGGGAAGATAAGGAAGTCATCGCTGTGCAAGCGGGTTACCACGAAGAAAGCTACGGTGCGGCAGTGGACATCGGCTCGACAACGGTGGCGTTGTACTTGTGTAATCTCCGCACGGGTGAAGTGCTGGCTTCGGAATCGGAGATGAATCCGCAGATCGTGTATGGTGAGGATGTGATGTCCCGCATTCAGTATGCGATCGACCAGCCTGACGGCTTGGAGAAATTGCACAAGGCGATCATCAGCACGTTGAACAAATTGCTTAAGCAAGCGGCGAAGTCTGCGAATATGTCATTGCGAGCGTCAGCGAAGCAATCTGTTCACAATGAGGGGATTGCTTCGGGCAAAGAACAAGAGCGCCCTCGCAATGACATTAGTTTAGAGGACATCCATGAGATGGTCTTAGTCGGCAATTCCACCATGCACCATGTGTTGTTGAATTTGCACCCGAAAGATTTAGGGTTGGCTCCGTTCGTGCCGACGATTCATAAATCGGTGGATATCAAGGCGCGGGAGTTGGGTTTGCACATCAACCCGTCTGGGAATATTCACATCCTCCCCACCATAGCTTCCTTTGTCGGTGCGGATACAAGCGCCATGATCGTGGCAGAAGAACCCCATAAACAGGATGAGAACTGGCTGTTGATCGACATTGGCACAAACGCGGAACTTGTGCTTGGAAATCGCAAGCGGCTGGTGTGTACGTCCACGCCGACGGGACCTGCGCTTGAAGGCGCTCATGTCGAATACGGGATGCGCGCCGCGCCCGGTGCGATGGAACGAGTCCATATTGATGAAGTAACTCTCGAACCGAAGTACAAGGTCATCGGTGTGGATGGATGGAACACGGATCATGCCGAGTTTATCGGGCATGTCAAAGGGATTTGCGGCTCCGCCATCATCGACGCGGTAGCGGAACTATTCCGGGCGGGGATCGTGGATTCCCGAGGCAAGTTCAAGAAAGAGTTAAGTACGACGCGTGTTCGTCAGGGAGAATCTGGCTGGGAGTATGTGATTGCCTGGAAGGAAGAAACTTCCATTGGACGGGACATCCCCATTACGCAGCAGGACGTGCGCCAAATTCAATTGGCGAAGGCGGCGCTCTTCACTGCGGCGCGGACATTATTGAAGCGCAGCAATTTGGAAAGCCCTGATAAAATCATCCTCGCTGGCGGCTTTGGCAGTTTCATTGATAAAGAAAAAGCCATGCTGATCGGGTTGATCCCCGATTGCGAGTTGATCAATGTGTATGCGGTTGGCAACGCAGCGGGTGACGGTGCGCGGATTGCGCTTTTGAACATCGAGAAGCGTAACGAGATCGACACGGTCACACGCAAGGTGGAACGCTTCGAACTGCCCACCGACCCTGAGTTCCAAAATCAGTTCATGCTGGCGACGAGTTTCCCGCACATGAGCGAGCCATTTCCGCATATCGCGCATTTGATCCCCAATCGCAAAGCGGACCCGATGGCGAAGAAATTCATGAAATAAAAACGACGACAGGCCATAGACCGCAGACCATGGTCTGTCGTCAGTGGTCTATGGTCAAAATATTGGAGAGCAGGTATGAATAAGTTTCTAGAACGATTGAACGGCGGGGAAATTCTCGTTGCGGATGGAGCAACGGGTTCAAATTTGCAGAAGATGGGACTAAAGCCAGGCAAACCGCCCGAGGATCTCATCATCGACGACCCTGACACACTTCTCAAGCTCGCTTCTTCCTTCGCCCAGGCTGGTTCGGACATCATCCTGACCTGCACCTTCGGCGGGACTCGCATGCGCATGAAAGACTCGAAGTATCAGGACCGCACACCCGAAGTCAACATGCGTGCCGCGGAGATCGCCCGCAAAGCCGCTTCACTGAACAACGGACTAGTGGCTGGCTCGATGGGACCCGTCGGCGCGATCATCAAGCCGTATGGTCCGCTGGAATATGAAGATGTGAAAGCGACTTTTGCCGAGCAAGCCAAAGCGCTTGCCGAAGGCGGCGTAGACTTGCTGGTCATCGAAACCATGTTCGCAGTGGAGGAGACAACCGCAGCGTTTGAAGGCGCACGCTCCGTGACGGATTTGCCCATCGTGGTTTCCTTTAGCTACGATAGAGGCACGCGCTCGATGATGGGCGTCAAGCCGAAGGATGTCATCAAACGCTACACCGAGATGGGCGCAACCATGATCGGTGCGAACTGCGGAACCACGCTCGACAACATGGAAGCGGTGGTCAAGGAATATGCCGCTACCATACCGAACTTCCCGCTGTGGGTCAAGCCGAATGCGGGTGTCCCGCACATGGATCTGGAAACCGAGCAAGGCGTGTATGACATGGGTCCCGAAGACATGGCGAATTATTCCAAAAAGTATGTGGAATTGGGTGCGAAGGTCGTCGGCGGATGTTGCGGGAATACACCTGAGCATATCGCGGCGATTGCGAATGCGGTCAAGGTGTAATTGATAACTCGATAGTTGTATTTTAGCGTTTTCTAGATAAACGTGATACCCTGAGCAAATTCTGTTCGCTGGAAAAAGCCGATGCAACTTCCAATAATCACACCTGCGCCACTTGTGAAAAGGCATGCGGAAGCATTCCGAGATCTATTTGAGAACCGCTGCCAGTTTCGA
>VGOX01000320.1 GCA_016875755.1 Chloroflexota bacterium | reverse complement strand
GCACCGCACACACCACCCAAACAGACGACACCCAGCGCCATTTTTGCCAATGAGCGACCAGCCAGAAAATCCCAAAGGCGATCATCCAAAGCGTAAGGCTCTCATAACCTGCCTGAAAAAATCCCCACGCAAACGAACCGATGCTTGCCAACATGCTGATAACGAGCGAAATAATAACCATGAAAATCATAATCCTTTGACGAATGAAATTGTATCACCGCCAAAACCAGCGTGATATACTTTCGCAATTAATCCGCATATGCTCTCTAAACTGGACACCATCCTCAACATCCGCCCTGACGAACGCCGCAATGTGTATCTTATGCTGGCACAATATTTCTTCATGGGCGCGGCAATGCTCTTCGCGCAGACCATCTCCATGCCGCTGTTCTTGGAGTATTGGGACGCATCCGCGATTCCATTTACTTATATCGGTATTGCGGTAGTTGTCTCCACCATCAGGGCGGTATTCCTAAAAATTTACGAACGTGTTTCGCTATCAAAATGGCTGTGGCTGACCGTTCTATTCATCGCCATTACCACGCTTCTTTTGCGCGGAGGGCTTGCCATTGCTCCGTCAAAATGGCTGGCGCTTTTACTCCCCATCTGGACGCAAACCCTCATCAACCTCGCCGTCCTCGCCTTCTGGACTCTCGCCGCCGAACTCTTCGATGTTCGGCAAGGTAAGCGCCTATTCGGTCTGCTCAATGCAGGGTCATGGCTTTCGTATGTGGTCGCAGGTCCGTTCACGAGCCCGCTGGTCAAATGGCTTGGCACGGAAAATCTTTACATCGTCATCGCCATTTGTTTATTCATTGCACTTTTTATTCAAGGTGTGATCGTGCGCGGAATGAAAAAGCCGCAAGCGCAACCCACCGACTCCGCGCCGCAGGAACAGCCGCCCATCAGCGCGTTGTTCCGCAATCGCTACATCCTGCTCGTATTCGGTCTCGCCGCCATTTGGCGTGTAGCGTATTTTGTCATGGACACCATCTTCTACAACATGACCGCCATCCAATATCCCAACGCGGCAGACAGCGCAATTTTCATCGGCGGGTTCTTTAGCATGGTCGGCTTGCTCGGCTTCATCACCGATACATTCCTGACAGGACGCATCATCAGCAAGTATGGACTATGGGCAGGGTTGCTCACCACTCCGCTGGCATTGATTCTCTCCATGAGCGGCTTCGCAGGGGTGGGGCTTTTCGCCTCCACTTGGACGATGGGCTTGTTCTGGTTTGCGATTGCAGGCAAATTCAACAATGAGGGTCTTGGTTTCACGCTCGACCAATCGGCATCATCCATTTTGTATCAACCCATCTCAGATGCGATGCGTCCGAAAGCGCGCGCCATCGGCGAAGGGATCGTCCAACCTGCGGCGATTGGCATTGCTGGTCTATTGCTCACCCTGCTTTCCAACATCCTAAAATTCGACGTGCTGCAACTTTCATTCGTTTACGTTTTGCTTGCCATTGGCTGGCTGACATTGAGCATCGTTCTTGCGGGCGCATATCCGAAGCAACTGGTCGAAGCCATCAACAAGCGCCGCTTCAAGCGCGAAGATTTGATCAACGTCGAAGAGATCAACGTCGAGGTCTTGTTCAAAAGTTTGAAAAGCGGGCATGAGGGCACGGTCATTTATTCGCTCGACCTGCTCGAAGAACTCAATCATCCAGACCTGAAAAGCGAGTTGATTACGCTGTTAGGTCATCCATCATCGAGCGTACGCATCTCCGTGCTTGAGCGCATCGAACGCATTAAACCTGAGCAAGCCCGCGCCGAACTTCCGCCGCGCATCGAGCATGAGCCCATCGAGCAAACACGCAGCGCCGCCGTGCAAGCCTACTCCGCACTCACCGCAGAAGACATCAACCTCATCCTGCCCTACCTCAACTCGAACAACAACGCCGACACCTTCGGCGCGCTCGTCGGCCTGCTCAAATATGGCGGCGAAAACGGGTTCACCATCTCACACGAAAAGTTGAAAAAGCTGGCGGAACATACCTCCGCGAGAAATCGCTTTATCGCGGCACAGGCATTACGATGATTTGGAAATGCAGGATTTGAGGATGTGCTCAAGAAACTCCTCTCTGACCCTGAGGTGGCTATACGCAAAGAAGCGCTTCTTGCCACGGGGAAACTAGCCAGCCCAACCCTGCTTAATTCTGCGCTGGAAGCACTTCGACATCCATCCACGCGTGATGCTGCTGCAAAAGCCTTGCAGGAAGGCGGAGACGCATCCCTGCCGATCATCGAGCGCGGACTTGTGGATATGTCCTTTCCCAAGGCGGGACGCGTCAAACTGGCGCGTGTCTGCGGGAATATTCGCGGAGAAGCCGCCATTCAAGTTTTGTTGAAATTCATCTCCGTCCTTGAGAATGATCTACGGGGCGCGGTGCTCGCCGCCTTGAGTGAGTGCGAGTTCCAAGCGGAGAAAAAACTCGATGGTGAGATTCAGGCGCAGATTAAGAAAGAAGCGGATGATGCGCGGAGGTTATATTCCGCTCTGCGGGAGATCGAATCCGATGAGCAGAAAAATCTCGCAGCGGGAGCCATCCGCATTGAATTGAAACATGCGCGAGAACCTTTATTCCATTTGCTATCGTTCGTGATCGACCGCAAGTCGATGATGAATGTACGGCGAATCGTTACGCAAAAGAATAAAGCGAAATTGCCATACGCGATTGAAACGCTTGACACGATGCTGCCGCGCGATGTAAAACCGTTGATGCTGGCGTTGGCAGAGGAAGTGAACGGCGCGGAAGCATGCAAGCGATTGGGAATTACGGAACCCGTGATGCTTACGCAACTTGCAGAGCGCGCGCAAGGCTGGCTGAAAATTTGCGCGACGGCAGAGAAAGGGAATGAAATGCACTCGACAGTTGAAAAAGTTTTGATTTTGAGATCGGTGAATTTATTCAAAGCAACACCGGATGACGCACTGGCGGAATTGAGCGAGATCATCAGCGAAGTGGATGTACCCGCGGGCACAGACATTGTAAAGAAGGGCGAACAGGGCAGCAGCATGTTCATCATTGTGAACGGCAAGGTGGCGGTGATGGATGGCGAGCGCGTGGTGAATACACTTGGTGAACGCGCGGTGTTCGGCGAACTGGCACTGCTTGATACCGAGCCGCGCAGCGCAACGATCCGTGCGATGGAAGATACATTGCTGTTCAGGCTCGATCAAGAACCGTTCTACGAGTTGATGTCTGACTGCGTTGAGGTGGCGATGGGGACAATCCAAATGCTGGCAGGGAATTTACGCGCGCGAGTGCGGGAAGTGATGGAATTGGGGAGAAGCAGTGGGCAGTAAGCAGTGGTGAGTGAGATGAGGCGAGTGGAAGATTGCAATGGCGTTTTACATCCAAAGGCGATTGAGGGAATCGAATTATTCAATGCAAAAGATTTCTTCGAGGCGCATGAGGAATTGGAAACTGCGTGGAAGGAAGAAACGAACGACATCCGCGACCTGTATCGCGGCATTTTGCAGGTAGCAGTGACGTACTTGCACATTACACGTGGAAATTATGATGGCGCGGTAAAGGTCTATGGGCGGAGTTTGAAATGGATGCAAGGCTGGAACGATGTATGCCGCGGCATCAATGTGAAGAAGTTCCGTGACGATGCGGAAGCCGTGATGCGGGAAGTGGAACGTTTGGGAAAAGATGGAATTGGAAATTTCGATGTGTCGTTATTCAAGCCGATCCAATGGAATGAAAAACGACTATGGCTCTGCGACCGTTGCGGGACGGAAATGTATGAGAAGAATTGCAAGGTGTCCTGCCCCAATTGCGGGAATCGGTTCGATTGCTCGGATTTGAATTTGTATTTTGATTGATTTTTATCCGCAGATTGTATAGATTTAGCAGATTTTCAAT
>VGOX01000319.1 GCA_016875755.1 Chloroflexota bacterium | reverse complement strand
TTTCTATGCCTATATTCGTGATCGTGTTGCCGAAACAAAACAGATCCCACCCATGTCCCTTCTGGTGACAAAGCGCGCTCATGAACTCAACCTCAGTGGCTCCTGGGCTTGAGAGACTCTCCCCCCCGAATTTTTGAGAGGATACAACTTTATGCCTAAACAAATTTGAAAGGTTTTTGCAATATTCTTTTAAACATTCTATTCTAGTTTTTGTGATCTCGCAACGAAAATCGCGTCGGTGTCGTGTAATTTGACAGAAAAAGCGAAAAGGTGAAGGCAAATATACTGTGCCTTCACCTTTTAGGATTGGAAGATTGGATATTCTATATTGACGGGTTGTTATTCAACCGTAACGCTTTTGGCGAGATTTCGCGGCTGGTCAACGTCCAATCCGCGGATGGCGGCAATGTGATATGCCAATAACTGCAAGGGCAGTACAGTGATGATCGGGGAGAGCATCCATGGCGCTTCGGGCACCCAGAGAGCATGGTCTGCCATGTTTTTGACAAGTTCATCGCCTTCTGTAGCGATTGCGATCACTATTCCACCACGGGCTTTTGCCTGCTGGATTTGCGAGATCATTTTCTCGTGCCAGGGGTCTTTGGGGGCAATGCAAAGCACGGGCATTTCCTCATCGATCAGCGCAATGGGACCGTGCTTCATTTCACCAGCAGGGTAGCCTTCTGCGTGGATGTAGGAAATCTCTTTGAGTTTCAACGCGCCTTCATAGGCAATTGGCATATTGATGCCGCGCCCAAGATAGAGACAATTCTTGATGTCTTTGAGGACATGGGCCACTTTTTCCACATCCGCTTCGGTATCCATGACGCGGCCTGCCAGGTCTGGGACAAGACGCAGGTCGGAAACGAGCGACTTACGAGTTTTGTCATCCAACACACCGCGTAGATCCGCCAGCAGAATGGCGAGCATGTACTGGTCCACGAGTGGGGCGGTGAATGCTTTTGTGGATGCGACTCCGACCTCAGGTCCCGTTTGCATGGAGATAAATCCGTCTGCGATGCGCATCGCTTGCGAACCGATGGCGTTGACGATGCTCCAGATCACCGCGCCTTTGCGGCGTCCTTCTTCCATGGCGGCCAGCGTATCGGCTGTTTCTCCAGATTGCGAGATGGCGAGGACAACCGTGTTTTCATCAAGGATCGGGTCGCTGTAACGGAATTCAGAGGCGATGACCACTTCCACAGGCACGCGTGCAATTTTTTCGATCAGATACTTTCCGACCATGCCTGCATAGGCGGCGGTTCCGCAAGCGGTGATGTAAATGCGTTGAATACGTTTGGCGAGTTCGGGGGTTAGTTTCAACTCAGGCAGGCGGATGCGTCCCTCTTGGAAATCAACCCGCCCAGCAAGAGTGTCGGTGAGGGCGCGCACCTGCTCATGAATTTCCTTTTGCATAAAGTGACGGTATTCGCCTTTTTCTGCGGAAACTGCGTCCCACGCAATGGTGTGAATTTCTGGTTTGATTTCCTGTCCGTCCAGCGTTTTCACTTGCACACTGTCACGGGTTATGATGGCCATCTGACGAGATTCAAGGAAGATCACTTTGCGGGTATGTTCCAAAATGGCGGGGATGTCTGACGCGATGAAATTTTCATTCTCACCAAGCCCGATCACCACGCCGCCCGCATTGCCGATGCGGGCTGTCACGATCTTGTCGGGTTCTTCAGTGGTCATCATAACCACCACATTCGCACCTTCGATGCGGTTGAATGTTTTACGGGCAACCTCTTCCAGTGAATTACCACTTGCTTTAAGGTACTCGGCAAGATGCACAATGGTTTCCGTGTCGGTTTCGGAGTTGAAGATCACGCCTTCGCTGGTCAATTCCTCTTTTAGCTCGAGAAAGTTTTCCACGATGCCGTTGTGAACGATGACCACTTTCCCCGAATTGCCGACATGCGGATGAGCATTGCGGGCAGACGGCGCGCCGTGTGTTGCCCAGCGCGTGTGACCGATGCCTGGCGCCCCTTTGACGGGATCCTTGCTGACGAGGTCGATCAATTGAGACAACTTACCCGCATCTCTACGGACTTCGATCTGGTTGCCATTAATGACAGCCACTCCCGCTGAGTCATATCCGCGGTATTCAAGGCGTTTTAAGCCGTTCAAAATGATGGGCGTCGCGTCGCGCGTGCCGATGTATCCTACGATTCCACACATGGTTGGGGTTCCTCCAGATTTTAATAGATGATGATACGCCCGCCGCACTGGCAGGCTGGATTCTATGCCATTCTTTGATACCTTTGTCCGCATGGTTGCCCGTGCGGCGTTCGATATAAAGTTCTACTGGAGGGAAAGATAAAGCGGGTGATGGCTCACCCGAAGGGCTTCCGCTGAACATTCGATTTTCCTGACTTCGCCCCAACTTTTCCGTTGGAGAAGTTGAGTTCGTCAGTTAACTTCATTTTGCAATGAAGAACCCTTATCCTCGTCATCCTTTTTGCAAAGGATCATGCGCTGTCTTTCCCTTGTGATTTTTCGGGCTACCTCCTTGGTTTTGAAATGTCGGAGACGGATTATAACTCATTAAACCGTATCAGGTTTGCGGTCGAATGAGGCGAGTGCAGTCCACAAGAATCTGTTTGGCTGTGTATAATTCATTTGTATTTTATTTTTAAAGGAGATAAGAAATGAAAAAGTATGGTGTTTTACTGGCGATTTTAGCATTGGTGTTTGCCTCTCTGGCGTGTCAGACGGTTGTGGGTGGCAATGATGGCGCGGACCAGATTGAAAGCCTGCCGCCTGTTGACGAGGCAGAGGAACTTCCTGACGATTCTGCCGACGATTCTGAAGATTACGATTATTCGTTCGGCGGCGATTCGGAATTCCCCGTGCCTGATGATGCGAAGAATGTCGTCAGCGTGGCTGGGACTGTCAATTATCAGACCGATCTGAGTTTGGATGAAGTCCTTGATTTTTACCGTGATCTATACGGCAAGCAGGGATACACCGAACGGGAAATATTGACCACAGTCACCGACGGCGTCTTTAGCATTGTCTTCGATGGTGATTCCAGCGGACAGGCGATCGTCATTCAAGGTGTTGACCTCGGTGATGGAACAACGAACGTCAATATCTCATTGCAGGATACTTAATCCAATTTCAAAAAGCATGACCAGGAAATCGGCGTTTTTACTTCGCCTGCCGATGGAATGGTCATGCTTTACATTCCCGTCCGCACTACTGCCAAAAAATATTACGCCATTTCTTCGCATAATAATCCGCAAGGAGTGGACCCGTCACTGACGGATTATCATGGTGCCGTGCCTACCGCTTCTGGTACGGGCTGAATGATGCCTGCAACGGAACCGGCTTTTGCTGTGCTGTAAGCGAATCTCCGTAAATTTTGGATTCAGGGAGATTGCTCCCGTATTTCAACCTCCACCCATTTCCTCAATGAGTTGACCAAAAACACCGCTTCGCACTTCCTCATATCTGATACGGGTATAACTCGTTCCTTTATCTCCCCTGAATCAATCAACTTCGCGCGGAACGTACCCGCAAGTAACCCGCATTCGATGGGTGGAGTGAACAACCCACCATCCATCTTCACAACCAGATTGCCGATGGTAAATTCGGTCAGTTCGTCGTTCTCATTAAAGAGGAGAACATCGTCATACCCTGATATGAATGCTTGCTCATACATATCCCGTTTGGTCGTTTTATGGAATAAAAATCGGTCATTTGAGTTGACAGGGTTCTTTGCCAGACAAACCTGAAATACCCTATCGTTTGGCTGAAAATCTTTGATCTCGTCAGAAAATTCTCCCTGCGGATTCAATAATAGTTTTACTCGTTTGGTTGTGGCTGCACCTTCAATCACTTGTTCCAAACATTGCATCATCTTCTCTCTCGAGAATGGATA
>VGOX01000318.1 GCA_016875755.1 Chloroflexota bacterium | reverse complement strand
TTCACAATTACAGCCAAGAACAACCGCGCCCGCACGGGAATTTTCACCACCCCGCACGGCGACCTCATTACACCTGTCTTTGCGCCCGTGGGTACGCAAGCCACGGTCAAGACACTTACGCCCGAACATCTCAAGGGCATCAATGCATCGTTGGTGTTGAGCAATACCTATCATTTATATCTGCGCCCCGGCGACGAACTGGTGCGCGACATGGGCGGCTTGCACAAGTTCATGCAGTGGCACAACCCCATGCTGACCGACTCTGGCGGCTTTCAGGTTTTTTCGCTTGCGCAAACCCGCAAAATTGACGAAGACGGCGTGACCTTCAAAAGTCACATTGACGGCTCGACGCACCGCTTCACGCCTGAGAAGTCGATTCAGATTCAAGAAAACCTCGGCGCGGACATCATCATGGCGTTCGATGAATGCGCAGACCCTAACGATCACGAATACATCAAAAAAGCAATGGAGCGGACTCACCGCTGGGCGGAGCGTTCGCTCAAAGCTAAAACGCGCCTCGACCAAGCCCTGTTCGGGATCGTCCAGGGTGGAGTTAATCCAACCCTGCGAGCGGAGTCTGCGAAGTTCATCGCGTCACTTGATACGCCAGGCATCGCCATCGGCGGAATCTCGGTGGGGGAGACGAAAGCCGAAATGCACGAAACGCTTGATGTGGTCACGCCTATTCTCCCCGAGAACAAGCCGCGCTATTTGATGGGAGTTGGCACGCCAGAAGATTTGATCAATGGTGTCCTGCGCGGCGTGGACATTTTCGATTGCGTCCTGCCTACCCGCCTTGCGCGCCATCACTCTGCGTTCGCCCCTGACGGACGATTGAATCTGATGAATGCAACGTTTGCACGCGACGAGCGTCCCATTGATGAGACTTGTGATTGCTATGCCTGCCAGACCTTCACGCGGGCATATATCCGTCATCTAATTGTGGCAAAAGAATTACTGGCAGGAACGCTCATTTCTATTCACAACCTGCGGGCATTGATCCGTTTGATGGAATGCATCCGCCTCTATATTGCCGATGGCTCTTTTGAAGCACGCGCACCTGAGTTGCTGAGTCAATGGTCGAATAATGCGAAACGCATGGTGACAACATGACCCCCCTCCATGCCATTCTTCTCGGCATCGTACAGGGATTGACCGAATTCATCCCTGTTTCATCCACCGCGCATTTATTCATTGCCAGCACCTTGTTGGGTCTTCCCTCTGATGAACGGACATTCTCATTTAATGTCATCATTCAATTGGGGACAGTTGTTGCCATGCTCGCCTTTTTCTGGAAGGATATTTGGCAGATTACGAAAGCATTTTTTCTTGGCATCAAACATGGGCAGCCTTTTGAGAATTTCCATGCCCGTTTGGGTTGGCTGGTTATCGCGGCGACCATCCCTGCTGGGATCGCAGGGCTGCTCCTACGCGAATTTGTGCAGTCCATGTCCAGTGACTCTCTTTTGTGGGCAGGAATTCGGCTGCTCTTCACCGCCTTCCTGTTGACTGCGGTGGAATACTTCGACAAAAAGAATCGCGCACTTGAGTCTGCCACCTGGTTGGATGCATTGACCGTGGGCTTGTTTCAAGTGCTGGCAATTTTTCCTGGTGCCTCCCGTTCGGGCTCGACCATCGCAGGCGGCATGGTGCGCGGATTTGACCGTCCTTCAGCGGCGCGCTTCGCATTCCTCATGTCCGCACCGATTTTGCTGGCGGCAGGCTTGTATGAAACGGTTAATGTCTTTAAAATGGAAGATACAGCGGGCTTTCTGCCCTACCTTGCAATAGGATTTATCACCGCCGCAGGTGTCGGCTGGTTGGCGATCAAATGGCTGCTGGCTTATTTGAGACAGCACTCCCTCTATATTTTTGCGGCATATTGTTTTGTAGCCGGGACGATTGTCCTATTCTTAAGATAAAGCGGATATAAAAATGGATATCAAATCTCTCCTCAAACTTTTGGTCGAAACCGAATCTCCATCGCACGAAAAAAGCGCGGTGGATAACGTCGGCGCGATCGTGATGGACGAAGCAAAACGCCTCGGGGCGCAGGTGGAAGTTGTTGCCAACACCCAAACAGGGGATCACATCCTGGCACGCTTCCCCTCTCCCTCAGGGAGAGGGGCTAGGGGTGAGGGCCGCATTCTTCTCCTCTGCCACATGGACACAGTCTTTCCGCTTGGCACACTTACCTCCATGCCCTACCGCGAAGCGGACGGCAAGATCTTCGGTCCGGGCGTATCGGATATGAAAGCCAGCATCGCCATCTCGCTTGCGGCGATTGAAGATGCCCAACAAAACGGTTTATCCCGCCCTGTGACCTTGCTCTGCACTTCCGATGAAGAAATCGGCAGCCCAACCTCGCGTGAGATCATCGAACAGACTGCGAAAGAAGCGGAACTCGTTCTAGTAATGGAACCTGCCCTGATGAACGGCGGACTCAAAACCTGGCGCAAAGGCGGCGGTGGATTCAACGTCCGCACTACGGGACGTGCCGCGCACGCAGGCGGTGACCATGAAAAAGGACGCAATGCCATCGAAGAAATGGCGCATCAGATCCTTGCCATCCAAAAGATGACCGATTACTCGAAGGGAACCACGCTCAATGTTGGCGTGATCCATGGCGGGACGGTCTCCAACGTCGTGCCAGATGAAGCAAACATCGAAGTGGATGTCCGCATTTTGCAGTCTGAAGAATGGAGGCGAATCGAAGGCTTGATGAAGAACCTGAAGCCTGTTTTAGACGGAACCACCGTCACGGTGACGGGCGGCTTAAACCGCGGACCCATGCCCTTTGACGACACCATGAAAGCCACATTCGAGAAAGCCAAGTCCATTGCGGCGGGCATTGGCATGGAACTCAGCGCAGGCGGTACTGGCGGCGTCTCGG
The DNA here is from genome assembly GCA_016875755.1 of Chloroflexota bacterium. Classification (GTDB taxonomy): domain Bacteria; phylum Chloroflexota; class Anaerolineae; order Anaerolineales; family Villigracilaceae; genus Villigracilis. The sequence goes on along the minus strand of VGOX01000318.1, from coordinate 997 downwards.
ATGCGAACTTTGTCGCGCCTCTCGGCATCCCCGTGCTGGACGGTCTCGGCGCGATCGGTGAAGGATATCACTCCGAACGTGAATATATTTTTGCTGGCAGCATCCCCCAGCGCGTGAAATTGATTTCCACCCTGCTGCGGGAGTGGTGATGAAGACGATGAACGATAGACCGCAGACCGCCTTCTGCTTCCTGCCTTCTGCTTTCCGCCCTCTGCTCTCTGCCTTCTACTTTCTGCTTTTCGCCTTTCTCACCTCCTGCACAACTCCCACTCCAACTGTCCCAGCGGAAACCATCACCGCCTACGCCACAGCCTCTGCCCAATCCTGGATGGATGAACTCTTCGCTTGTGCCAATCAGCAAAACATCCTTATTAAAGTAACCGCCGAGAACCCTGATATTTTCTTGCGTATAGGCGAGCCAGAGGCGCTAGTGTCGCCTGCGTATCAAATTGGCGAAGATGAAATTCTGGTCATGGTCAACCGCGAAAGCCCCATCCAAAACCTGACGTTGCCCGAAGTGCAGGGACTCTTCGCGGGGCAGGGCGATGCTGCGGTGTGGGTCTACGCTTCAGGCGTGGATTCGCAATGGGTGTTTGACCAAGCCGTAATGGAAGGAAGAAGCGTCACATCCTTTGCGCGAGTAGCTACCAGTCTGCAGGAAATGTCCGACACGCTGAATTCCGATCCCAGCGCAATTGGCATCCTGCCAAAACATTGGGCGGCTGGAAATCTCCGCGCGGTCTATTCCGTTGGCGTGTTCCCCGTGTTGGCGATCACGAATGGCGAGCCCCAAGGCGCGGCGCGGACGGTGCTGGGATGTTTGCACAGCAAATGAAAATAAAATGTAAATAAGCCTTTTGCGCCGTATAGTACAAAGGGGGTAAAATGAGGGAAAATCTGTATCCTCTCAAAAATTCGGGGGGGGAGAGTCTCTCAAGCCCAGGAGCCACTGAGGTTGAGTTCATGAGCGCGCTTTGTCACCAGAAGGGACATGGGT
>VGOX01000317.1 GCA_016875755.1 Chloroflexota bacterium | reverse complement strand
CAAGAGGATCTGCGCCACTCTTGGTGAACCGCCGGATGCGGACCCGCATGTCCGGTGGTGTGAGAGGGAGCGGTTAGCCGCCGCTCCCTACTCGATTATTGGTTTAAGTTTTTCATTGACCGTGTAATTTATAATGAAACCTAAAAAAGGAACTTCCATGCAGTCACTTCTAATCATTATCAGTATTGGTCTAATTGCAGGAATGGCAATTGGTGTTCAGGCGCCCATGTCCAGCATGATCACCCAGCGGATGGGCATGTTTGAAAGCGTGTTCATCATTCATCTTGGCGGGGCGGTTGCGGCGTTGATTCCGCTCATCATCTGGGGTAGTAAACTTCATCTGTGGCGCGAAGTGCCGTGGTACACCCTTGGAGCAGGCGCATTCGGGTTGATCGTGATCTCTGCCATGGGATTTCTGATTCCGCGCATTGGGGTTGCGCCCGCGTTAATCCTGCTGTTGGCGGGACAATTGGTCATCGGTTCGGTGCTCGACCATTATGGCTGGCTCGGTGCGGTACAACGCCCCATTGAGTTGTCGCGCGTATTGGGGCTTGCGGTGGTTATGCTGGGTGTGTGGTTAACGGTGAAGTAAAATACGCGAAAGGATTATCGTTATGATGAACAACCGTCAACTAGCTGATACATTTACATTAATTGCTAACCTGCTTGAGATCAAGGGCGAGATCATTTACAAAACACTTGCTTATCGCAAAGCCTCCGAGAGCCTGCTGGGGCTGGGACGCGAAGCCTCCGAATTTTGGAAGGACGGCAAGCTCGAAGAGATTCCCGGTGTAGGCAAGGCCATCGCCGAAAAAATTGAAGAACTGCTTTCCACCAACAAACTGGAATTCCTTGAGAAACTAACAAAAGAAGTGCCTGCGGAATTGGCGGGCTGGCTGCAAGTGCCTGGCTTGGGACCCAAAAAGATCGCGCTGATCTGGAAGACGTTAAACATCACGTCTCTTTCTGAGCTGGAAACTGCCGCAAAAAACGGACAGCTTCGCGACCTGCCCGGCATGGGCGCGAAATCTGAGACGGCGATCCTCGATGGGCTCGCGTCATTGGCGCGGCGCTCGGGGCGGATTCCGCTCGGGCAGGCGTATCCGCTGGCGCAGGAGATTGTCGCGACTCTCAAAGGCGTGAAGGGAGTCACCACAGCAGAACCAGCTGGCAGTTTAAGAAGGATGCGTTCCACCGTCGGCGATCTCGATATTCTCGTCGCGGCAAAAGATTCATCCGCAGTCATGGATGCATTCGTCAATCTCAAAGGGGTGAGCCGTGTGTTGGGACGCGGTGAAACCAAAGCCAGCATCGAATTTAGCGACGGTGTACGTGCGCAGTTGTGGGTGCATCCGCCCGAACGGTTTGGCACGGCACTGCAATATGCCACGGGCTCGAAAGACCACAACGTGAAATTGCGGCAGATCGCGCTTGATAAAGGTTTATCGCTTTCCGAACATGCGTTGACGAAGGTCAAAGGCGGCGGTGAAATTTTATGCGCCACCGAAGAAAAAGTATATGAAACACTCGGTGTGCAGTGGGTGCCGCCCGAGTTGCGCGAAGACCGCGGCGAGGTGGAAGCGGCGAAGGCAAACAAACTGCCAAAGTTGATTCAGGTCAAAGACATCAAATCGAATTTGCACATGCACTCCACCTTCAGCGACGGCGCGTTGAGCATTCTCGATATGGCAAACGCCGCCATCAAACGCGGACTCAAAACCATCGTCTTCACAGATCACTCGGTGGGGCTGGGTGTTGCCAATGGCTTATCAATGGAACGGCACAAAGAGCAGGCGGCGGAGATCAAGAAAGTGCAAAAGCAGGTCGGCGATAAGATTTTGATTCTGCATGGCACCGAAGTGGAAATTAAAGCCGACGGCTCGCTCGATTATCCCGATGTCTTTCTCGCTTCTCTCGACCTTGTAGTTGCTTCGCTCCATTCGAGTTTACGCCAGCCGCGAGAGAAAATCACCGAGCGGTTGTTGAAGGTTGTGAAGAATCCGCATGTGGACATCATCGGTCACCCCACGGGGCGCGAGCTGATGCCCGAGCGCGAGGGTGCGGACTTGGACATGGAAGTCATCCTGCAAGCCGCCGCGGAATCAGGTGTGGCGGTGGAGATCAATGCGCATCCCTCGCGCCTCGACCTTGATGATCCGTTTGCCCGCCGCGCCCGCGAGTTGGGTGTGCTCATCAGCATCAACACCGACGCGCACTCTGAAGGCGATTATGACATGCTGCATTACGGCGTCGCCATTGCACGCCGCGCATGGCTTGAGCCGAAACACGTTATCAATACGTGGACGCAAAAGAAACTATTGGATTGGCTGAAAAAACGCGGATAATACATATAGGAGACCAACATGACAAATGCTTCCCCCATCCCAGCCGCTGAAGTGCGTTTTTTCAGTGGCAGTTCCAACCCTGCGCTGGCGGGCAGCATTGCAAATATGCTGGGCGTGTCGCTGGATGAAACCCATGTTTCGCGCTTCAGCAATGACAACATGTACATTCAATTAGGCGCCAGTGTGCGTTATCGCCGTGTGTATATTGTGCAATCCCTTTCCCAACCCGTCAACGATCATCTCATGGAGTTGTTGATGATGATCGACATCGCGCGTGGTGCGGCGGCTTCGGAAATCCACGCCATCATCCCGTATTATTCCTTCGCCCGTTCCGATAAAAAGGACGCGCCGCGCATCTCCATTACCGCAAAGTTGGTTGCTGACCTGTTGAAGACCGCAGGCGCCACCCATGTGATGAGCATGATGTTCCACTCGCCGCAGGTGCATGGCTTCTTTGGCATCCCCACCGACCCGTTGAGCAGCCGCGGCGTATTCAAGGAATACCTCGATACCTGCGACTTGAGCGGTACGATCATCGTCGCCCCCGATATGGGACAGGCGAAATCCGCAGCGCGGTTTGCGCAGAACTTGGGTCTGCCCGTGGCGGCGGGCAACAAGGAACGCATCTCTGATACAGAGGTGGTCATCAGCGGCTTGGTGGGCAATCAGGTGCGTGGACACAAACGCGCGCTCGTCTATGATGACGAGATCGCTACAGGTGGTTCCATTGCCGAACTGACCCGACTGCTCATCAAGGAAGGCATTGAAGACATTATGGTCATGTGTACGCACGGAGTCTTCAGCCGCAACGGACTGGAACGTCTGGCGGAGATTCCCCAGATCAGCCAGATCGTCACCACCGACACGGTTCACATGCCGCCTGAAAGAAGGCATCCTAAACTAAAGATCGTATCTGTGGCAAAGGTCTTTGCCAGCGCCATCTACCATAACTTCAACCACGAATCCATCAGCGATTTGTTTGTCTTTGGTGATTGATATGAACCAACAATCCCGTCTCATCTTCATGCTCTCCGGCGCGTTCGATAGTTTGTTGGGTGCGGTCGCATTGCTGATCTACTTCGGTATTTTCCCCGTTGATATTTCCAGTTGGAACACACCGCGCTGGGTGATCGGCTTGATCGGCGGGGTATTGTTCTTTTCAGGTATTGCCATCTTTACTTACTTTTCCACAAAAACAGACAACGTCGAATAAAGCGAGAAGGCGATGACGTTGTTGAAATCCATTTTGTTTTAGATCCTGGCTCCGGGTATCATAGATGGAGTGCTTCCCTTTCTGTTTCTTATGCAAGGTCCGTATATCGAATTGTGGTTTTCCTCCGTGCTGGCTTTTCCATTATGGATGTTGGGTGGCATCATGTTGTTGTTGAGTTTTTGGAATTTCCTGTTCAAGGGCCGCGCCCTGTCAACGACAATTAGAAATGGACATGGCGACAATTAGAAATGCCCATGGGATGGGATGCTGGGAGTGCGGCGGGGGCTAGCCCCCGCCGCACTCCCAGCATCGAAAAAAATTATTCGGGGGGTT
>VGOX01000316.1 GCA_016875755.1 Chloroflexota bacterium | reverse complement strand
CTCGTTTTTGCCCACACATACAAGAGGGAGAATTCCTTTTATGTGCGGGTCTGTTTCGGCGAGCATTTTGTGCCACTCCAGCCTGTGGAAGATCGTTCCCTGTGATGAGTTGGCAAGGAAGGTGTTCCATTTGTCCTGCTCGTTTGGCTGGAGCTCACGAATCGAATGCATGGATTCTTTGGCGGAATAGTTTTTGAAGTGATTGACGTGTGTCGCGTAGAAAGTCCAGAACCTTGATCCACTTTTTTGTGTCTTTTGTAGTCAGCACCCAAAATGGATGCGACGCTGTACCCAACGAGTCTTTGTATGCGAACAAATTTGCATTGGGGCCATCACCCAGGTCGAGGACATCAAAGTTTGCGGCCAGGATTGTTGCGCTGTAATATTGCAGGGAGGCGGGAATTTCGTAAGAAGCATACGCATGGTCGTAACCGATCAACCAGCCGTACGCTGTGCGGTTTTCAGGACTAAGAATCACCAATGCAACACTGATGAGTTCGCCTGTTTTGGCGCGGCAGGTGCAGGGGAGTAGTAATTTTTCGTCCAGCAACCAGTTTGCCTTGTGGTGGAACGACTCGCTCCAGTTTTCGTTTGGGCACCAGCTAAACTTGGCCATGGTTTCAGTATATAGCCGCAGGAATTCATCGATGATCTTTTTGTCCCTCTCAACATTGAATTCATAGGTTTCCAGCGCTTTGCGGACATAGGATCTTTTTTTGCGGTGCATATTTTGCAAGATGTTGTCTACATTGCGTAAATCCCATGTGTGAGCATATTGGGGCTCAGCATGCCAGCCATTGTTTAGGTAGGCGCGTGTGTCGGTGAGGTTGGGGTGGAATTCGACTTTCAGATAGGGGAATTTTTTACGGGTTACACGTGCCAGCGCAGACAGAATTTCATATTGTTCGGGGCTGTTTTCTCGAATATGCCCCGCCAAAATTGGGGTGCATCTGTAGGAAATGTTGAAGGAACCTTGTATTCGCAACCCCATGAATTTGCGGTGGATGATCGCCTGCCCGCCAACCAGACACCCGATTCGTCATAACAACCCAGCAGCATCAAGTGATTTGATGTGCCTTTTGTTGTCCAAATATTTAGGAGCCTCTGGTCAACAAAAAGGATATTTTGTCGGGAGGAGTGGACCAATTCATGCCACTCTTTATTTTCAGTGGAGATTTCTCGTACTTCGATCTTCAGGGTCATCCGCCTGTGCTCCTTTATAAGATCTAGTCACTGACCACCTTTCAAAAAAGAAAGGTACTGATAGTGTATGTCATATAGACATATGCTACCAGTACCTGATGTCACAATGTTTTTGTGGCTTTTTTCCTGCTAGGCTGCGAATCTCCCTACGATCCTCAAAATGTCGAATCCTTCTGCAAAGGGGACTTCCGCCAATGCGCCGTGACGTACCATGATCGAGCGGGTCAATTCGCTGTTGAAGTAGTAGCGGTCTTGATATGTTGTATATTCTGCCAGGGCTTTGATCTTTTTCTTCACATCCTCCTCGGTTACTTCGACGAGGAAATGTGGAAAGAATCCATACGTGGAGCGGACAACGTCAAATCCCAACACGGTGATGCCGCGAAACGCGCGTAAGGCTTCCTCGGTCATGGTGTTGTGATCCTGATGCACATCCTGCTTTGAGTGGGTGAAGATCAGGTCAGGTTGGAAGTCTTTGCGGAGTTTGAGGAAATATTCGAGGATTTCCTGACGCGCATCAGGGAACACGCGGGTATGAAATGGACCAAAGACAACCTTCTCCTCTGGTACGCCCAGAATTTTCATCGAGCGGAGGTGCTCGCCTTTGACATTTTGCAAGTCGGGGTTTTTTTGATTATCCGAAAGGGTGACGCATAGCACATCCGTCTTTTGGACGATCTGGTGCAGCAAAGCGCCACATCCCAGTTCGATATCGTCTGGATGCGCACCGAGGAAAAGGACTCGTTTGCCGAAAAAATTCATAGGATTGGACCATTGACGATGGACCGTAGATGATGTTTTTTATCGTCCACGGTCCATCGTCTGTAGTCAGTTTTACTTCGTTGCCAGAATGCCGCCAACGACTTTGGTCATGACCAATTTGCCGTCGCGTTCGAACCAGCGTGTAGCCACATCGGTGATCTTGCCGATCAGGGCTTCGTATTCGTCCTTGCCGTTGAACATGGCAGACCACAGTTTGCGGTCTTCGTTCAATGAAGCGCGGACATAATCGATGAACGGCGCGACTTCGGGGAAGGTGAGGTGATTTTCGAACTTGTGCAATTCGGTCTTGGCGAAGAGGCTGTCGATGGTGTTAAAAATATCACCTTTGAAGCGTGAGGAACCAGGCATGGGCGGGATGGTGGCGTTGGTGGCTTCCTTGATGATCTCGTAGAACATCTGCTTGTTTTCAGGCAATGGCCCGGAGACGAAAAGCCGTCCGCCGGGTTTCAAGACACGGTGCGCTTCACCAAATGTGAATTTTAGGTCCGCGGCGTAATAGATGGCAAAGGCGCTGGTACACAGGTCGAAAGTGTTATCCGCGAAATTGAAGGGTTTGTTGAAATCCAAAAACTGAAAGTCAATATTCGCGCCGACTTCCTTGTTTTTGGCGCGGGCTTTTTCGAGCAGTTCTTCAGAAAAGTCGCCGCCGGTGATAGCGGCTTGCCCCTTGGTGTATTCGTAAAATAGGAAGCTGAGCTTTCCTGCACCACAGCCGACATCTAAAATTTTCATGCCCGCCTGGGTTTGGAGCAATTCATTCGTCCAAACATCAATATTGGCAGAACCATATTTTTCATGAATGTCGATGCGCATCAACAAATCTTTACTGGGTTCTTGATAGTTAATTTCCATTTTATTATCTCCTTGTATGAATGGTGTGCCGATTATACCAAAAATAAACCAAAATTCAATCGCTGAATTTTGAAGCGTGACCCGTGATAAAATTTACAGATTGGAGATTTCATGGCAAACAAGATTCAACCTGTAAAAGGCACGCGCGAATTTTATCCTGAGCAGATGGCGTTGCGGAATTTCATTTATGGCAAAGTCCGCATGGCTGCGCAGGGTTTCGGTTATCAGGAATATGACGGGCCTTTCATCGAGCCGATTGATTTATATGCGGCAAAGTCGGGGGAGGAGTTGGTCAAGAAGCAGTCATTCACCTTCGAAGACCGCGGCGGCGATTTTGTAACGCTGCGCCCCGAACTAACACCGTCTCTGGCGCGCATGATCGCGGCCAAACAGGGTGAGTTGACCTTTCCCGTGCGCTGGTGGTCGTTCGGTCCGTTCTGGCGTTATGAGCAGCCGCAAAAGGGGCGCTCACGCGAATTCTTTCAGTGGAATGTGGATATGCTCGGCGTTAATTCCCCTGAAGCGGATGCGGAACTGATCGCTGTTGGTGCAACCTTCCTGCGCTCGGTCGGACTCAGCCCGGAGCGGGCTCTGATCTATGTGAATAATCGCCGCCTGATGGATTCTGAATTTGACGCACTTGGAATTGTCGCAGAAAAACGACTCGATGTCTCAAACCTGGTTGACCGCCGCACCAAAATGGAACCCGCCAAGTGGGATGCGTACGCGCTGGAACTCGGTTTGACGCAGGCTCAGTTGGATGGCTTGAAGGACATTCTGGGTAATTTTGAATTGTGGCAGAAAAGCGATGAATTGACCCGTCTCTTTGCGGCGCTTGAAGCATTAGGCGTGAAAGAGTACGTTAAATTTGACCCGAACATTATGCGCGGATTGTTGTATTACACGGGCACTGTTTTTGAGGCATTTGACACCAGCGGCTCCCTGAAACGTGCCATCTTTGGCGGCGGACGTTACGACAACCTGCTGGCAGATGTGGGCGGGAATCCGCTTTCTGGCGTGGGATTTGCGATGGGGGATGTTGTCATCGGGATCATTTTGCAGGAAG
>VGOX01000315.1 GCA_016875755.1 Chloroflexota bacterium | reverse complement strand
TGCTATTACAACGCGCAGCCCGGCATGTATGCTGGCTCGCTCGGTTTTGAACTCGTCGAAGTGTTTGAATCCTATCCCACACTGGGAGCCATCGTCATCAACGACCAATGGGCGGAGGAAGCCTTCACCTTCTACGATCATCCCAAAGTGCTGATCTTCAAAAAATCTGCGGACTTCAACGTGGAACAAGTCCGTGCTGTGCTGGGCGAAGTGGATTACACCAAAGCCGTCCAACTCACACCGACACAGTTCGATGATTACAAAACGCTGATGCTGCCTGATGCCCGCCTTGGTCAACAACGTGCAGGCGGAACATGGTCTGAGTTGTTCAACTACGAATGGATTCAAAACAAAGTTCCGTTCATCGGTTTGCTGGTTTGGTATGGTTTTATCTTCTTGCTTGGCTTGGTCGCATATCCGATTGCACGGCTGGCGCTGCCTGGCTTGAAGCATTACGCCTATCCATTGGGACGCATCGTCGGTATTGTGCTGCTGGCATGGCTGGCATGGATGGGCGGTTCACTCGGCATTCCATACACGCGAGTCAATATCAGCGTGGCATTCGCTTTGGTCGCAGTGGCAGGTGTCGGCTTGTGGATGAAGCGCAGACATCAGTTCAGGGATGAGTGGAATGCCGACCGCAGATTCTTCGTCACCGTGGAAGTGCTATTCCTCGTCTTCTTCCTGATCGATCTGCTCATTCGTTTGGGCAACTCGGATATGTGGCATCCCGCAAAAGGCGGCGAGCGCCCGATGGATTTTTCGTATTTTAACGCGGTGTTGAAGAGCACGAGCTTTCCGCCCTATGACCCGTGGTATGCGGGCGGTTATATCAATTATTACTATTACGGTTTTGTGCTGGCAGGCACGCCTGTGAAACTGCTCGGCATCGTGCCGTCGATCGCGTACAACTTTATTTTGCCGACATGGTTCGCAATGCTGGCGATCGGGGCGTTTGCAGTAGGCTTCGCTATTTTGGACGACAGGCGACGGACGACGGACGATGGTCAATGGTCGATGGTCGATGGTCGATTGCTTTCCGGTCTCGCCGCCTCTTTCTTAACTGTGATCTTGGGCAACCTCGGGACGATTCGACTCATCTTCCACGGATTTCAACGCATAGCTGCCCCGGGTGGAATTGTTCCCGTGGATGCGAACATTTTCCAAAAATGGTGGTGGGCGTTGCAGGGTGTATTCAATTCGTTTGGCGGAGCGTTGCTGCCCATCGGGCGCGGTGACTGGTACTGGTTCCCCAGCCGCGTCATCCCCGCCCCGGGTGATGTGGAGCCGATCACAGAATTCCCGCTGTTCACGTTTTTATACAGCGACATGCACGCGCACATGCTTGTCATGCCGATCACATTGTTCGTCATTGCGTGGGCAGTGTCGGTCATCAAATCCCGCGCACAGTGGACTCGCGCTGAGTGGGTCGCCGTCTTCGGTATCGGCGCGTTGATGACAGGCGTATTGAAACCAACGAACACATGGGACTTGTACACCTACTTCCCGCTCGCCGCGCTGGCATTGGGATATACCCTTTATCGTTATGTCGAGTGGAAGGGATACTTCAATCTGCCCAATTGGCTTGGCAAGGCAATGATTTCCCTCGGCGCGATTGCCATCCTTTACATCCTCGGCTCGCTGTTATATGCACCCTTCTCTCACTGGTACGGACAAGCCTATGGCGACATCGACCCGTGGAAAGGGTCACAGACGCCGATCTCTTCCTACCTTACGCATTGGGGCGTATTCCTTTTCCTCGTCGTTTCATGGCTCGCGTGGGAAACCCGCGAATGGATGGCGGCGACTCCCGTATCGCGGTTGAGCAATCTCCGCAAATTTACGCTTGCGATCGAAATTGCACTCGCTGCTTTGATCGCCCTGCTTGTCTTCCTTGCAGTGGAAGGCGTTCGCATCGGCTGGCTTGCGCTTCCACTGGCGGTCTGGGCTGGGATTCTTATCCTCCGCGCAGATATGCCTGACATAAAGCGCTTCGTCCTCTTGATGGTTGGTACGGCGCTCACGCTCACCATCGCTGTGGAAGTGGTTGTACTCGTCGGCGATATTGGGCGCATGAACACGGTCTTCAAGTTATATTTGCAGGCGTGGATGCTGCTCGCCGTCAGCGCCGCCGCTTCGTTCGGCTGGCTGATGAACGTCTTCCCAGCATGGAATTTCAAATGGCGCACGGTTTTCCAATTCGGTTCGTATGTTCTTTTGGCGGGCGCGTTCATGTTCACGCTCACCGCCACCAGCGACAAGATCAATGACCGCATATCAGGCGAAACGCCGCGCACGCTCGATAGCATGGAGTTCATGAACCACGCCCAATTGTGGGATGGTCAGATCATGGATTTGAGCGAAGACTATCGCGCCATCCGCTGGATGCAGGATAATATTGAAGGCTCGCCCGTCATCGTCGAAGCCAACTGCACGGAATATCGCTGGTGTACGCGTTACACCGTGTACACGGGTTTGCCCGGTGTGGTCGGCTGGAACTGGCATCAACGTCAGCAGCGCGGAATTTTTGCGCCGCAGGTACAGGAGCGCGTGAATGAAGTCAGTGCGTTCTATTCCACACCCGATGTTCAAATTGCGCTGGAATTCCTAAAGAAATATGATGTGAAATATATCGTCGTTGGGCAATTGGAACGCAACGTCTACCCCGCCATCGCGGATCTTCCGAACGGGCTGGAGAAGTTCAAATTGCATGAAGGTGTACATTGGCAGGTGATTTACAATGATGCCAATACCACCATTTATGAAGTCATCAAATAATTATGGAGTCAGGGAGCTAAGTGCCCAGAATGGGTATGCGTCCCGTGACGCCAGCGAGCTGGCTGACTCCATAAAGGAGCATCACATGATCTATCACATCACATCGAAAAAAGAGTGGGCGTCGGCGCAGGAGCAGGGTGAGTACACCGCGCCGAGTTTGCAGACCGAGGGCTTCATTCACTGCTCGACGGCGGCGCAGGTGATTCATGTCGCCAACGCCTTCTATCGCGGACGCACTGATCTGGTGTTGCTAAAACTCGCCGAAGACCGAATCAAGTCACAGGTTAAGTGGGAAGCGCCTGCAGGACCTCCCGCCCTGGGCATCTCTGAATCCGATTCGTTCCCGCACATCTACGGGACGATCAACCTTGATGCTGTGATCGCTGTGCTGGAAATTACAACGCCGCTCGATGCAAACTTTCAGCCTGATACCAACGGCAAGTGACCTTCCCTGCCCGCATGAATTCACTGGACATCCTCATCCGACCTGCCGCACATTCTGATGTTCCGTTCATAGCGGACATGTTCCTGCTTTCGATGGGGAGTCTTGCAGATCATCTTTTTGCCGCTGATAAACAAACTGCAAAACATTCCATTGAAAAATTGGTCACACGCAATGCCGGCAGGTTTACACTGCGTTTTGCATGGATTGCGGAAGTGAATGGCGACGCCAAAGGCGGGCTTGTTGCCTGTAAGGGAAATTTAATTGAGCGTTTGAATTTGGCTACGACACCGCATTTATTCGGCGTGATGGGGTTGTCTGCGTTCGGTTTTATTTGGCGCGGAGCTGCGCTTCCAGGCGGGCGCGAGGCTGAAGCGGACGAGTATTACATTGGCAATCTTGGTGTGCATCCTTCTGCACAAGGATTGGGGATCGGCTCTGCCCTGCTGGAATTCGCAGAGACACAGGCGCGCCAGCATGGACTTGCAAAATGTTCGTTGGTGGCTGCCTTGTATAATCAGGGAGCGGTGCGGCTGTATAAACGGTTTGGGTATGAAGTTATTGAGACCGTTGAACACCCAACCCTTGGATATTATCGGATGGTAAAGGTTCTTTGATTTTATGACGTGGTTTTTGGTTTGGTATTTTCTACTCACCCTGCTCGGCTGGCTGACCTTCCCGCTGACG
>VGOX01000314.1 GCA_016875755.1 Chloroflexota bacterium | reverse complement strand
AACAAAAATGGGCTACTTTTCGTTTATAAAGTGGTCCCCTTTTCGTTAATAATTTTAATGTCGGTTCTTTCAAAGTGGGTACTTTTTCGTTAATAAAATGGGCACTTTTTCGCTTGTAAAAAACATCTTGCGTTCATTGCTGGCAAGCAGTGCGTCCACAATTTGCAGCACATGTCGTATTTGAGGTTGGTAAAGTGCAGGATTGAGCAAGGAAAGAAATGCGACTAATGTTTCAGAATGTTGTACAATCATGGGGAGCATTGGCTGATCTCTGGTGTGGGATTGTTTTTGCGAACTTATCCTACCAGATTTTCCAATGCTCTTCCCTTTATTTTGGCGAAACTAAAGCACGTTGAAAGCTGCGAAGGCTGAGTATCTGATCGGCGGCACTATCGCAGAATAGGTATGGGGGGAACCTCGCGCCACTCAGGATCTGGACATCGTCATAAACCTTCTCATCAAAACTATGGGCAGGTTTCCTAAAAAACTCAAGAACAGAGATATGCTTGTTACTTCCGACATCATTCTGGATGCCTGAGTGAGGATCGCGCAGACATCCCGTTGAATGCGATCCATATGTACAGCGGATTCAAAGCAGATTTATATCTCATGCGGGGTGGTGATGAACTTCGTTAGAGTGCCTTTCAACGCCGTCTCCTGGTGGACTATGGGACACCAATTGGGGAGGTGTATGTCCATTCTCCTGAGGATCTGATCCTCTACAAACTCATGGATTTGGGATTAAGCGGGTAGCCAAAGTACGCCCAGGATATTGCGGCAATTCTCAAAGCCAAAAAGGATCAACTCGATTATGGATATATTGATGGGTGGGTGGATCGTTTAGGATTGAACTCGTTGTGGACGGCATTAAAAGATGATAGTGTCTGAAATTTTTGCGTTCTGAAAACGACATCTTGTCCAGCAGGTAATCATAATCGGAAGCACAAGTATGGGTGTCAAAGAAAATCTTCTCTATTTTTAGCGCTTATAATTTTTCTGTGCTAATGAAAAATGGAATCCCCATAAGATGCATCTTGTATCCAAAAACCTGTTTGATTATTTCATATATGAGAAGCGTAAATAGGCTACGAACACATGCCTTCATTTAAGCAAAATATCTATTGCTCTTCGAGCCTCTTGTAATACACGTTCAGAAATCCATAATGATGAGCTTGCCAGGTTACCCAACAATTGAAATGCAAGTGCTTTATCAAGAATGTTTTCATTTGCAACATTCCACAAAAGTATTCCAATTGACCCATGAACTTCCAACCCAACTGATTCGGCGAACTGGCGCGCTTGCGCGTCATCCGTAATCAGCCAATCGGCGTGTTCTTGCAATGCCAGTCCAATCGCTTCCGCTTCCCCACCGTCAATTTGATTTGCTCGTACCCATTTTTCGGCTTTTTGTCGGGTCGATTTTTCAAGATCAACAACCTTTACCCACTTTGGCGGATGCCAGCCTTGCGCATTTGCTTCAAACTCATTTGCCACAAGTGATGGTATCAGAATTTCACCCGCCAGCGACAGTAGATGAATCGCTCCTGCTTCGCTTAAATGCAGGAGTGGTCCTGTGTCGCACACAATAATTCGCTTCATTTCTTTTTGCCCTTTTGTTTTATCGCCCAATTGATATCGGCTAGCTGATACTTTTCTGCCAAGGCGCGATCAATAGGTAATTTTGGAATGAGACGGATCGAGCCATCCTCTTCAACAAGGACTTCAAGCAGATCGCCTTCATTCAATTTTGCTTTTCGACGGGCTGGAGCTGGCAAGGTAATTTGCCCATTGCTACGGACTTGTAAATATTCAGACATGGCTTCTCGCTTTCTTTAAATCTGATTTTCTGATTTCTCATATATCATAACAGCACGAATAACCAAATGTCAATCTGGAAAGATTAGAATTTCGGTTTCTTTTTCAATAGTTGTGTTCATACTAGGGCAATCACATCTAAACTCCAGCGGAGAGAACTTTGAGGATAAAGCGGCTTAAAGTTGTCTGGCATGGATGCTACCTTTGGCGGTTTTCCCCTGTTTGAGTAGGTTCAGAGCAATGTAGCGCAGTACGGTAAAGTTTTCAGGAGCCTAATCTTTGCGAACTCGGCTACGGTTTTCATTCAAAGCAACATCCAGAACCCAATGTAGTTCGTTTTCAATTGCCCAGTGCCGACGAATAACATGCAGTAGTAGCTTTGGGTTGCTTAATAGACTGGAAATATAGAACCGTATCTTTTTGGTCAAAAAGTATAACGACCGAAAATTTATCTTTTTAGTTATATGCAAAACAAGCACGGGCTTTTAGTTTCAGCATAAGCATAACCAAAAGATCGCATTTGTAAGGATCATAAGAGCAATCTTCGTGAAATTGCCGAGATGCAATGTTTTGTCAAGTTATGAAATCCCCCGCCAAAATTGTGCATGGCAGAATAAAGATTCTCAAGGTGTATATGCTTGTATATCCAGTGGAGAATAAAATTTTGGACAGAAAGTTTGCATAATAAAGGGTTGGTGTATAATACACATAAAGTTTTGTTTTTATACACATAGAAAAGAGTGCAAAATGAGAACAAATATTATCCTTGATGACAAATTGATTGCGCGTGCCCAGAAGTTGACAGGAATTAAGACGAAACGAGAGGTAGTACATGAAGCATTGCGTGTGTTGATCCTCTTGAACGAGCAGGCGGAAATCCGAGCCTTGCGCGGCAAATTGCCGTGGGATGGCAATTTGAATGATCAGCGCCAGTCACGTGTGAAAGTGCATTAATCATGCTTGTAGTTGACACCAGCGTTTGGGTCGATTACTTCAATGGCGTGGAAAATCCGCAAACCGATTTCCTTAACGCTATTTTGGATAAAACCCCGATCCTAATTGGCGATCTAATATTAGCGGAAGTATTGCAGGGTTTTCGCCACGATCCAGATTTTGAAAAAGTCCGCCGCCAATTAGGCAAATTTTTGCAGGAAAGCATGGTCAATCCTGTGCTTGCAGTACAAAGTGCCAGAAATTATCGTTTTCTACGTCAAAAAGGGGTTACCGTCCGCAAAACAATTGATAGCCTCATAGCCACATTTTGCATCGAGAATGATCATGAGCTTCTTCACAATGACAGCGACTTCGACGGATATGAAAAGCATCTGGGGCTGCGAGTGATCCATCCCTAATACTGCGCGCCGTGTAAGTCTGCACTGTTAATTTGTGCAATTACCCAGACTAATAAACCAACCAACTATGGTGAGCCGAAGAATCACTGATTGATTCACATGAAACTCTTCCGCTGATTTTTTTAGCCCTTTCAATGAAAGAACAGTCTACCCACAATAGATTTCTCTATAGTTTTCATTAACAATACCATCGCCAATTAGGCGGTAGAAACTGGTTCAAAAGCGGGATGAACCATGCCCAAACGGGCAATTTGCTGGAAAATCTCGGACAATAAAATGCCATCAGGTTTTCGCGGAAGTAATTTT
This sequence comes from Chloroflexota bacterium, assembly GCA_016875755.1. Taxonomy (GTDB): domain Bacteria; phylum Chloroflexota; class Anaerolineae; order Anaerolineales; family Villigracilaceae; genus Villigracilis. Next base: position 439 of record VGOX01000314.1, on the reverse strand, counting down.
ATTGTCTCAGCAACATATCGATACCCACGATAATAGGATTTCAAGTCCAAGACACTGAACTCTGGATTGTTCTTTCGATATTGCCGCAAAAGGACAGAACTGAAGTTCACCATAAAGAATGAAAGGTTGGCGGCATTGGTCACTGCTTCTTTCTTTACGTTCATAAAGTCGTCCAAGCCCCAGTATTGCTTAGCATCCCGGAAATTGAATTCGATCTGAAAACGCAAGGTGTAGTAGTCATAGAGTTTCTCGTAAGACAATTCCAAATCAGTGCTGAACAAAATCACATGCGCCTGCTTCTTGCTGGAAAGATTGGTTTTCAAAATGACCACAACGTTGATGGGAGAGACAAACTCGTGGTTGAGCAGCGCGGCTTGATAAATTTGGGTGCGGATGCCTGCTTCGGTGTCATCTGCCTTCAGGTATTTCTTTTTCATGG
>VGOX01000313.1 GCA_016875755.1 Chloroflexota bacterium | reverse complement strand
TCCAATGGAAATGTGATCAGATTTCGTGATTTGAGACCCTGGTGATTTGTCACACTTCAATCTCCGCTTTTTTTACCAATTGTACCCCCCATATTTGGGGGCAACCACGCAAACTACCAGAGAGCCTGGATTTTATTGACGCTGTCTCTTTTTCTGACAGCGTGTACTCTCCCCGCCTCCACCTTAACCCCCGAGCCTGTCTCTGTTACTGATACATTTCTCCCCACCCAAACATTCACCGCTCCCGCGCCAACGCAAACATTCACTCCACTCCCGCCCACCGAAACCAGCACACCCACATCCATCCCCTATGTGAATGAATTGAATGCCACCGTCAGTGCAGACTTGCTTAGTTGCCGCTACGGACCAGGCGCGCTTTATCTGTATCTCTTTGCTTTCAAAAAAGGCGCGAACATCCAAATCACAGGCCGCGCAGACGGAAACGATTGGGTTCTGGTCGAAAACGGACAGCAGGATTGCTGGATCCACACGAAATTTGTGGATGTTCAAGGCGACCCGCAAACCCTAAAATCCATCTACCCAGACGATTACAAACTGCCCGTCTCACCCTACTATGGACCAAGCACCGTCCTCAGCGCCACACGTGACGGAGACAAGGTCACCGTGACATGGATCGAGATTCTCGTCAGCCCGGGCAAGTATGAAAACGAGAATATGTTCCCTTATCTGATCGAAGTCTGGCGCTGTGAAAATGGCGAGATCATCTTCGATACACTTGGCGCTCGCTACCCCGTGATCACCTTCACCGACCAGGCAGGCTGTAAAATCCCCTCTCATGGGCGCGTTTTCGTGCAGGAAAAACACGGGTATGCTGGTCCAGCTGAGATACCCTGGCCCGCATACACAACTCCATAAGCATTATCGAATAGACGGTATATAATTGCGCATCAAATTCACCCTCAGAGGAAGGTATAAGATTAGCCACATGAGCGTTCATTCCCCCAGCAAGATGCGCATATTTTTCACCGCCCTGTTTTTCATTATTGCCAGCGGCTGTACCACGCCTCTCCAAAAAGACGAACGGCCAAATATCCTCATCATCGTCACAGACGACCAGCGGTACGACACCATGGAATTCATGCCTGAAACCCAGGCAGCCATCTTTGATGAGGGCATCAGTTTCAAGCACGGGTTTGTCACAACTCCTTTATGCTGCCCCAGTCGAGCCAGTATTCTAACGGGTATGTATGCCAATAAACATGAGGTCAAATTCAACGAAAGCGAATTGAGATACCCAACGTTCATGGAGTTGATGAAGAAAAATGGGTACTACACCGGTCTCGTCGGGAAATATCTAAACACTTGGAAGGGCGAACCCCGCCCTGAATACAATTATTGGGTATCGTATTCCAAAGGGGAAACCCGCTATAAAAACCCCCGCTTGAACGTAAATGGCGAATGGATCCGTCATCAGGGAGAATACGTCACCTATTCCCTTGGGAATTATGTAATTGACTTCCTGGATCACGCAGACAAACAAAACAAACCTTTTATCCTGCTTTACACACCAAACGCGCCCCACAACCCCAATACCCCTGCAAAAGAGGATATGGAGCTTTACGCAGATCTCCCGCCTCACCGTCCGCCCAGTTTCAATGAAGAGGATGTTTCCGATAAGCCCAACTGGCTGATCAATGAGGAGCCCTTGTCTCCGGAAACAATTCAATGGATCGACGATTTCCGCCTCAATCAAATCCGTACATTGGTTTCGCTGGACCGCACCATTCTTCGAATTATGAATGAACTCGAAGATCGTGATATGTTGGATAACACCTTCATTCTGTTCATCTCGGATAATGGTGTCCATTGGGGGGAACATAAACTGATCACCAAGAACAGGTATTATGAGGAAGTTAGCCGCGTTCCGTTTGCCATCCGCTATCCCCCGCTAATCGGGGAACCCTATATCGACACAGAGCATGTTGTAGCCAATATTGATATTGCCCCCACAGCCCTCGATCTTGCCGGCATCCCAATCCCCCCTGAAATGGACGGATTGTCCATTCTTCCACTGCTTAACGGCGACACAAATTGGAGACAAGGCGTTCTTCTCGAAGGTTGGCCCGGTCAGGGTGTTTTTGGTGCCGCCCATACTGGCGATTACGTTTACGCTGAACTCTATAATGACATTTCAGAGTTTTACGACTTACAAAAAGACCCCTACCAATTACAAAATCTTATTTACGACCCAGAGTATCAAACGCTCATCGAGGAACACCGAATATTGTTAAAATCGTTCTACGACTAAAAGAAAAAAAAGTCCCTGACATGTCAGGGACTTTTCATTTGGCTCCTGGCGTAGGACTTGAACCTACAACCTAGCGGTTAACAGCCGCTCGCTCCGCCGATTGAGCTAGCCAGGAACGCGAGCGATATTATATGTATAAGCGCGGGAGATGTCAAGTTAATTTTCGAATTATTGCGGCAAATCACATTTTTCTTAATGTTGACTTAATACCGTATCGCACTCAGGTTCTCAAGTTTGTCTGTAGTATGTGTGGCGCTGATCTGGCGGACAGTTCCCGTCAAGCCGCGCACTACCAGCGTATCGGTGGTAATGTGATCGCCGTAATAGCGCACACCTTTCAAAAGTTCACCATCCGTAATTCCCGTGGTCGCAAAGAATACGTCCTCCGAAGAAACCAGATCGTCCATCGTCAAAACTTTATCAAAGTTATAACCTGCTTCACGTCCACGGCGTAATTCGTCTTCATCACGCGCATATAATTTACCCTGAATCTCACCGCCCATTGCACGCAAAGCACAAGCCGTAATCACACCCTCAGGCGTACCGCCAACCCCAAACAACACATCCACACCAGAGTCGCCTCTGGCTGTCATCAGGGCAGCTGCCACATCGCCATCAGGAATCTGCCGAATACGCGCGCCAGCTTTTCGAATTTCAGCAACCATGTCATCGTGGCGCGGGCGGTCAAGGATGATCGTTGTCAGATCTTCAACGGCTTTACCTTTTGCTTTTGCAACAGAATGCAAATTTTCGGTAATGCTTTTTTCGATATTTATCTTGCCCTTGGCTTCTGGCCCCACAGCAATTTTATTCATGTACAAAAATGGACCCGGGTCAAACATCGTCCCGCGCGGGGCAACTGCCACCATGGCAAGGGAATTCGTACGTCCAAATGCCAAAGGGCGTGTTCCGTCAATGGGGTCCACCGCAACATCCACGTCCGGTTTTGAGCCGTTGCCAACCTTCTCACCATTGAACAACATCGGAGCCTTATCCTTCTCCCCTTCCCCGATGACAATGATCCCGTTCATATCCACCGTGCCGAGGATAAGACGCATCGCATTCACTGCGGCTTGGTCTGCCCCTTCTTTATCTCCTCGTCCCATAAAGCGACCCGCCATCATGGCCGCCGCTTCGGTCACCCGTGCCAGTTCGAGCGCGAGATTTCGGGTTGGGGTTGCACCAAGAACATCCATGATTCCTCCAGTTATAGAATAAACCAAGTCAGATAGTAAAAGCCGATCACGGCTCCCCACAGCCATGAGTCGATGCGGTCAAAAAAACCACCGTGACCGGGGATGATATCGCTCGAATCCTTGATCCCTGACTGGCGTTTGATCATGCTTTCGCCAAGGTCGCCTAGTGGGGGCAGCGAGCCCAACAAAAATCCGAGGATCGCACCCTGCCAGAGCGTAATATCGCTTGTCAGACTTCCAAACGTGGTAAATACGTAAACGTAGAACGCGCCCGTAATCGTCCCTGTGAAAACACTGGCAGCATAACCTTCCCAGCTTTTCTTGGGGCTGAGGCGCGGCGCCATTTTGTGATTCCCGTACGCCCTGCCAATGGAGTATGCACCCGAGTCACCCGACCAGACACAGAACATGACCAGCATGAACCACCAACCGCCTTCGGGAATATTGCGCAGGTCGAACAA
>VGOX01000312.1 GCA_016875755.1 Chloroflexota bacterium | reverse complement strand
GCTCGAGCGGCATGATAAGCTATTGGCAGCGAGACCCATGTGAGCAGCGATGTCCACGGGACGATGCCGATCCACGATGCAATCGGTATGATCAGATAAGCAAGCGCGAGACAAACCATAAATTGGATTTTTGTTGCATGCTCACCAAAAATGACTGCCAGTGTGTGTTTTCCAGCTTTGCGATCGTTTTCGAGATCGCGTAAATTATTGACAACCAAAATCGCAGTGATGATCATCCCGGGTGAGATCGTCATCCACCACGCGGCGGGAGAAACAAACCCAGCCTGCACATAGTACGTCCCTGCCACAGAAGCGAGTCCAAAAAATATAAAAACGAATATATCGCCAAGTCCATAATAGCCAAGCGGAAAAGGTCCGCCTGTGTAGGCGATTGCAGAGATGATCGCCGCAATTCCAAGCAGGATGATGGGCAATCCGCCAAGATAAGCGAGATACAACCCAAGCATTGCCGCCAAACCGAATACAACTGCCATTCCGACCTTCACCTGCAAAGGGGTAAGCAAGCCTGCCTGTGTCACGCGGATTGGCCCCAAGCGTTCAGGCGTGTCGGTGCCGCGCTCGTAGTCGAAGACATCATTGGCAAGATTGCTCCCGATCTGTAAAAGCAGTGCGGCAAATAAACAGACAAGCAACGCATCGAGCCGCAGGAAACCGTCATGCCATGCAAGCGCGCCGCCCATCATCACGCCTGCCGCCGCAGCGGGCAACGTCCGCGGGCGGATGGCAAGCATCCAAGCATTCCAATTCACGATTTTTTCAGAATCCATCGGCGCAGTATAACTTATAATTGCGCAAATTAATACAGGAGACCCCATGACACAATTACAAGGCAGCGAGCGCGCAGCGTATGTGCAAAGCATGTTCACAAAAATTGCCAAACGCTACGACCTCATGAATCGACTAATGACCGGCGGGCAGGATATCCGCTGGAGGAAAATGGTGCTCAAATTGGCACAGCTTGATAACTCCGCCTCTTTGCTGGACCTTGGAACTGGTACCGGTGATCTGGCACGCGAAGCACTCGGGCAGTTCCCGCAAGCCAGAGTCGTCGCCGCAGACTTTACTCTCGAAATGATGCGAGTCGGAAAGAAAACCAGCCCGCTCGATTTCTCCACCGCAGATGCGCTGCGCCTGCCTTTCAATAATTCGATCTTCGATGCAGTGGTCTCAGGCTTTCTCATGCGCAACGTCATTGATTTGAAACAAGCTCTGGCAGAGCAGTATCGTGTCTTGAAAAATGGCGGACGAATCGTCGTTTTGGACACCACACGCCCAAAGCGCAATATCCTTTCGCCATTTATCTGGATTCACATGCACGTGATCATCCCTGCCCTTGGCAGCCTGTTGACAGGGGTTGGAGAAGCCTATCGTTATTTGCCTGAGACCACCGAGGGATTTGTCACTGCCGAAACCATGTCTGCCCGTATGACAAAGGCTGGCTTCAAGAACGTCAGCTTCCGCCGCCTCATGTTCGGGACAATCGCCATCCATTGGGCAGAGAAGTAGGACAGGTATAATCACCTGAAACGTCTCTCATCGAATTGCCTAAAGCACAAGCCATGTTTGAATCTGCTGGCGAGGAGTACTTGAATACATTGTTTGATTTTGCCCCAATATCCCTATGGGAACAGGATTTCAGTCCCATAAAACGCCTGTTTGACGGGTTGCGTCAAGACGGAGTTGTGTCTCTGGAAGCCTATCTGGATGAACATCCAGACTTTGTCGAGGAGTGCATGGGGGCGATCAAGGTTTTGAATGTGAACAGAAAGACCCTCTCGCTTTTCAAGGCTGATACAAAAGCTGCGCTTCTCGAAAATCTTGGGCACGTCTTTCGTGATGGAATGCGTCACCATTTTCGCGAGGAGCTGCTTGCCCTCTGGCGCAGCGAAGTGAGCTGGTCGGGCGAGGGAGTCAACTATACGTTAAGTGGCGAAGCGTTGAACATCATCCTGCATTGGCGCATTCTTCCAGAATTCGAAACGAATTGGGAGCGGGTGCTTGTCACCATCGAGGATGTTACCGCTCGTAAAAAAGCGGAGCAGCGTTTTCAGAATCTTTTCGAGTCTTCACCCATCTCGCTTTGGGAGGAGGATTACAGTGCCATCAAAACATATTTCGACTCTCTGCGTGCAAAAGGCGTGACTGATTTTCAGACATATCTCGAAGATCACCCGGAGACCGCATTGTATTGCGCGGGGCTTATACGGGTCGTGAATGTCAATCAAAAAACTTTGGAGCTTTTTAGCGCTTCATCCAAAGAGCAGATGCTGAGCAACTTGCACAAAGTTTTACGCGATGAAATAGGGAATCATTTCGCCAAGGAATTGCTTGACCTGTGGAATGGCAAACTTGCCTATGAACGCGAAGGTATTAATTACGCGCTTGATGGCGAACCTGTAAACATCCAACTGGATTTTCGTGTGATGCCCGGGCACGAGCATGATTTTTCCTGGGTGCTCGTTGCCTTTCAAGATATCACTGCGCGTAAAAAAGCGGAGGACTATCTTCGCTAACTCGGCACACATGATGCACTCACAGGTTTGTACAATCGTGCTTTCTTCGAGGAGAAGATCATCAAACTCGAAGCCAATCGTATTGATCCGATCACCATCATCATCCTTGACCTCAATTATCTCAAGCGGACGAACGATACGCTTGGTCATCAGGCGGGCGATCGACTTATTCGCCGTGTCGCAGAAGTCTTGAATGCTGCGTTCAATCCGCATCATGTTTGCGCCCGCATGGGCGGCGATGAATTTGCTGTCATTCTTAAGAGTACAGACAGATCAGATGCCGCTGATTACATAAAGCAGATTGACGCATTGATCGAAGTCAACAACAAGTATTATCGCGAACCAGAATTGAGTATTTCAATTGGTTTTGCCACCAGTTCATATGGCGTCAGTCTTGAGAAGGTCGTTGGCTTCGCTGATGATGCCATGTATCGCAATAAAAGCGAGCATCACCGCCGCCGTAAAGATGACACCACAACTTGAACCATCGTGCTTTACAACTGCGTCGTTGCGCGCCCATCCGCGCGGCGAATTCGTCATGCGTGTTCTCGCGACCACCTTGCAGGCTGTTGATCCTGGTATCGCCGTCCGAGCGTTCATCGAAAATAATCCATTACCAAAGAATAAAAAATTATTTGTATTCGGATTAGGAAAAGCTGCCATTTCGATGACACATTCTCTTCGGGATTTGGTTCACATAACAGACACGCTCGTCATCACCAAATACGCCTCTCCTCTGGACCTTGAACCAGCCACTGTTCTTCTCGGCGATCATCCCATCCCCAGCGACGCAAGTTTCCGTGCAGGGATGGCTGCCCAAAAATTTCTCTCCCAGCTTACTCAAGACGATTTACTTGTCTGTTTGATCTCTGGTGGTGGATCTGCATTAATGACCACCCCAATAATTCCATTAGAAGATTTACAACAGCTGACATCCGCCTTGCTAGCATGTGGCGCGCGCATCGACGAGATCAACGCCTTGCGCCGCCACTTGGATTTGTTAAAAGGTGGCGGTGTTGCTCAGCAGGCAAACGGTGCACAAATTGTCAGCCTGCTTCTATCGGATGTGGTGGGTGACTCGCTGGAGACAATCGCATCTGGACCCACAGCGCCAGACCCATCCAGCCGCGAAGATGCGTTGGCAATCATTGATAAGTACGATTTGCGAAAAATGATCCCAGCATCGATCATCCCAGCCTTGCGTGAGACGGCAAAACCATCTGATGCCATATTTCGTTCGGTTGAGAATCATTTGATTGGCAGCAATAAACTTGCGCTACAAATTGCGCGTAGTCAAATAATGACAGAGGGATTTACTGTAAAAATCATCACCTCAAAATTAGAGGGAGAGGCGCGAGATGTAGGCAGGGAAATGGCTATTCAGTTGAAAGCCGAGCTCG
>VGOX01000311.1 GCA_016875755.1 Chloroflexota bacterium | reverse complement strand
CGGCATGTTGCGGTGGATGATGCCCATACCGCCTTCACGCGCCAGTGCAATTGCCAGCCGTGCTTCGGTTACGGTGTCCATGGCGGCGGAGAGAATCGGGACGTTGAGTTGAATGTTCGGCGTGAGTTGGACGCGCACGTCGGTTTCGTTGGGCAAGACTTCGGTGTAGCCAGGGACGATGAGGACATCGTCGAAAGTGAGGGAATCAAAGCGGTCAAAAAGTTCTTCGTTCATTATTTATCTCCTTGGTTGTAATGTAGGGGCGACCCGCCGCTGCTAATCAAAGGATTCTGATTTTGCAGGACGGGTCGCCCTTACGCTTGAAAATCAACTTTATTTATTCAAGTAGGCGTGGATGGCGGTATCGTAATGTGCAGTGGAAGCAAAGCCTTTGATAGCAAGTTTGGTACGGGTTTGAGCGGATACACCACCCGCGCGGATTTCAGCGAGAACAGCATTGTAATCGGCTGGGTCGCAGATGAGGGTCACGCGCTCGTGGTTCTTCGCCGCGGCGCGGATGAGGGTCACGCCGCCGATGTCGATATTTTCGATGGCATCGGCGTAGGTCACGTTTGGTTTAGCAATCGTCTCCTCAAAGGGATAGAGGTTCACCGCAACGAGGTCAATGTAATCCCAGCCGAGATCCAGCAGTTGCTGATGGTCTTCGTCCGTGGGGCGAGCGAGGAGTCCGCCGTGGATGGCGGGGTGGAGAGTCTTGACACGTCCGCCAAGAATTTCTGGCGACTTGGTGTAATCGGCAACTTCAGTGACATTGATATTGTTCTCACGCAACAGTTTGGCTGTCCCGCCAGAGGCGAGGAGAGTCCAGCCGAGGGATGTGAGTCCCTTGGCGAATTCGACGAGTCCAGTTTTGTTATGGACGGAGAGAATGGCAGTAGGCATTTAATAACTCCTTGTTACTTTTTCTTCAAGAATTTTCCTGAGTGTATTGACTAATAAAACATGTTCAGTTTGATGAACTCTTGCTTCCAGTGTTTCGAGCGTATCTTCCTTATCGATTAAGACAACTTCCGTTGCCAGTACGGGACCATTGTCCACGCCTTCATCGGGGACGATGTGCACCATGACGCCTGTGTGATCGATCTCGCCGCGTTGATAGGCTTCGAAAGCACGTTCGATGGCATGTGTACCTGGAAAAGTATCGGGTAGGGCGGGATGGAGGTTGATGACTTTGTTTGGAAAAGAAGAAAGAAAGGCAGAGGAAAGAATCCGCATCCAGCCAGCGAGGATGATGTAGTCGGGTTGTTTGTTGGTCACATAGTCGGCTAGTCGTTGGTCGTATTCTTGGCGAGTCTCGGTTGCGAGTTTTGCGAAGTGGATGGCTTCGACTCCTGCATTTTTAGCACGGACGAGTCCGTAGGCATCCGCTTTGTTGGAGATAACGCAAACCACAGAAGCGGGTAGTTCACCTGATGCACAGGCGTTGAGGATGGCTTGTAAGTTGGAGCCATTGCCAGAGATGAGGACGACCAGACGGGGGAGAGCAGGCATATTAGTGATGAAACAATCGCAAACCAGAGAAGACCATAGTCATGCCGTATTCGTCGCAGGCGGCGATGACATCTTCGTCGCGGTTGGAGCCGCCTGGTTGCAGGACGTATTTCACTCCACTTTTTGCGGCGCGGTCGATCGAGTCGCGGAAAGGGAAGAAGGCGTCGGAACCAAGTGTGACATCGGTGAGACTGTCGAGCCATGCACGGCGTTCTTCGGTGGTCAGTTGCTTTGGAATTTCAGTGAAGACATTCACCCAATTCCTTTTCTCTTCGTCAGTGACATCGGGTTGTAGGAACTGGTCAATGGCATTGTCGCGGTCGGGGCGTTTGACGCCTTCCTTGAATGGAAGCGCCATCACAGATGGATGCTGGCGCAGACGCCACAAGTCCGCTTTGGAGCCAGCGAGACGAGCGCAATGCACACGCGATTGCTGCCCCGCGCCGACGCCAATGGTCTGCCCATCGGTCACGTAACAAACAGAATTGGATTGCGTGAACTTGAGCGTGATCCATGCGATGAACATATCACGCATCGCAGATTCGGGCAGGTCTTTTTTCTTCGTCACGATATTGGCGAAATCTTCTTGGGTCACAATGCGGTCGTTGCGACGCTGTTCCATACTCACGCCGAAGACTTGGCGCGTCTCGGTCAATTGCGGCTCGTAGGTAGGGTCAATTTGCACCACTGCATATTTGCCTTGCTTCTTTTTCTTCAAAATCTCCAGTGCTTCAGGCTCATACGCGGGTGCGATAACACCATCGGATACTTCGCGCGAGATCAACTTCGCTGTTGGAACGTCCACAGTGTCAGACAGCGCGATGAAATCGCCGAATGATGACATCCTGTCCACGCCGCGGGCGCGTGCATAGGCGGTGGCGAGCGGGGTGAGTTCCATGTCATCCACGAAGTAGATTTTCTTGAGGATGTCGGTCAATGGGACGGCGACGGCGGCGCCTGATGGGCTGACATGTTTGAACGAAGCCGCCGCAGGCTGACCGATGACCTGCTTAAGCTCCCGAACCAGTTGCCACGCGTTGAGCGCGTCCAGCAGGTTAATGTAGCCTGGCGAACCTCCAAGGACGGTGATGGGCAAGTCACTGCCGTCTTGCATATAGACGCGGGCGGGTGATTGATTGGGGTTGGTTCCATAGCGGAGGGTGAGGTCTTTCATGATGTTTCCTTTATTTCAAAATAACTTTTTGTTCACCATCGATCAATTCACCGATGATGAAGGTAGGTTCTGATATGGATGATTGCAAATCGCTGGCAAGGGATTTGTCTACGATGGCGACCATGCCGATGCCCATATTGAAAACGCGGTACATTTCTTCGGTGGAGATATTGCCTTTATCTTGGATCAACTTCCACAGCGGTGGGACTTTCCATGAATTCAGATTAATAACTGCGCTTAGATTTTCAGGCAGGATGCGCGGAATGTTCTCAATGAATCCACCACCAGTGAGATGTGCCAGAGCTTTGACTTTGTCGAGATGGGGATAAAGTACATTGAAATACGAACGATGCGACGCAAGCAATGCGTCTGCGAGTGAGCAGCTGAGTTCAGGGTGAACGGATTCTAAATCCGCGCCTTCAAAGACTTTGCGGATGAGTGAGTAGCCGTTGGTGTGCGGTCCGCTGGAGGGGAGACCAAGGATCAGGTCACCAGCGAGCAGGTTGGGGCGGGGGAGGAGGCGGGCGCGTTCCAATACGCCAACGATCGTGCCAGCGACGTCAAATTCTCCATCGCGATACACGCCAGGCATTTCCGCCGTCTCACCACCGAGCAACGCGATGCCCGACTCTTTGCAGGCTTCAGCGATGCCCGTCACCACATCCGCGGTTTGTTCGGGATTCAATTTTGAGGTAGCGAAGTAATCCATGAAAAAAAGCGGACGCGCGCCCTGCACGAGAATGTCGTTGATGCAGTGATTGACGATGTCGTGACCGATGCCGCGATAACGCCCAACGGATGCAGCGAGTTTGACTTTGGTGCCAACGCCATCGGTGGACGCGACGAGCACAGGGCTGTCCATTTGCTTGAGCGCGGAGGCATCGAACAGACCGCCGAACGAGCCAATGCCTGCGAGCACAGATTCGTTGTACGTGGCTTTGACGGAATCTTTCATCAACTCAACGGCGCGATTGCCTGCATCAATATCAACACCAGATGAAGCATATGAGTTTGTCATTTAGCACCTTCCAATGCGCGGTGGGCGATGTCTTTGCGATATTGCATTCCATCGAATGTGACCTTGTCAATGTTCGCGTAAACTTTATTCACAGCACTTGCGATATCTTCTGCCCACGCGGTCAGACCGAATACACGTCCGCCTGACGTGATGAGGTTTCCGTTCTTCGTTTTCGTGCCTGCATGAAAACAAACTATATCATCGGGGAGTTTCTCGATGGTTACGACTTTGC
>VGOX01000310.1 GCA_016875755.1 Chloroflexota bacterium | reverse complement strand
CCAGGTTGCCATGATCGTGGACAGCGCCCCCGTCGAAACATTGATGGGAACCTACACAGGTCTGCGCCAAATTGCCGTGACCCTCGGCTTCATCATCGGACCCATCCTTGGTGGGACTCTCGTCGAAGCCATGGGCAACGATTACCGCTGGGTTTGGCTCATCATGTTCGTCTTCCTCGTCCTCGCCGCGATTGCAATTCTGCCTGTGACGAAGGGTGAAGCGAAGAAAGAGTTGTAAAGTTGACAAGTTAGCAGGTTTGAAGGTTTTAACGTTCAAACCTGCTAACATTCAAACCTTCCAATATGATTGCCTTTTACGCTGTTCTTGCTATTCTCATCCTTTTAACCATTTATGTGGCTTATGCGAATTATGCCTACAACCGCGTCCAGCCCCAATCCCGCCCCTGCGTGGACTGTGCCACTCCCGCCCACGTCAACGGCTACGACTTGTACTACCGCGAACTCGGCACGGATAAAGGCTTTCCCCCCATCATCCTCGTCCACGGTGGACCTGGTCACTCGAGCCTGAGTTTCAAGAATGGATTCGACTTCCTCGCCGAGCAGACACGCGTCATCTTCTACGACCAGCGCGGATCAGGCAACTCGCAGATCAAGCCCAATCCCGAAGATTACACCATCGAGCAACTTGTCGAAGAACTCGAAACCCTTCGCCGTGACGTAGTCAATCCGGACAAGGTCATCCTCATCGGTCATTCCTTCGGCAGCGCCTTGGTGCAACGTTATGCGCTCAAGTATCCTGAACACGTTGAGAAGATGGTCATCACGGGAGGGATTCGAATCAACAACGGCATGAGCAACCGCTTCGTGTGGAAATATTTTGGCGGCGCATTGTACTCCACCGCCCTCGGCTTCCCCCCCGCCGACCCAGCCGCCGCGGACTCATGGTTTACCAAATCATCCGAAAAAGATAATCCACAAAGATTATTTGATAAGACAAAAACAGATTTACTCAAAGATACAGGCACGGTCTCCTTCGCCCCGTGGCGTGAAATTTCTTTTTCACTTGTTGGCTACGACTACAAAAAAGAACTCAGCCAATTGAATGTCCCAACCCTTTTTATCTATGGCACAGCGGATTCGCAATATACAGGCAAACCCGTCGCTGATGAACTCAGCGCCACCCTCCCCAACTGCCAATCCGTTGAATTCACCCAAAGCGGACACTGGGCATTCCTCGAAGAACCAGAAAAGTTTCAGCAAGTGCTAAACGATTTTCTTGATCGCTAAAAGATTTCACCACGGAGCGCACAGAGAACACAGAGTTTTTAAAAGATTTAATACCGCATTCATCATTCTGCATTCTTCATTCCAAAATGACCTTCCCCTCCTCCTCCCCCCTCCGCCCTCCTTCCTACAAAGGCTCCACCGAGCAGACATTGTACATCCCCATGCGCGATGGGACTCGCCTCGCCGTTGACCTCTACCTCCCGCGCGGACTCACGCCCGAAACCAAAATCCCCGCACTCTTTGCTTCCACACGCTACTGGCGTGCGCAACAACTCAAAGCGCCGTTCTCGTGGTTTCTCTCTCTGCCCGACTCCGCCCGCAATTTTTTCACCGCCTTTGGTTACGCCGTCCTCCGCATTGACATGCGCGGTACGGGCGCGTCGGAAGGGAATCATCCGCACCCGTGGTCTGCGACCGACCTCACCGATCTTTACGACCTCACGGAATGGGTCACGCAGCAACCGTGGAGCAACGGGCAGGTCGGCGGCTTCGGCAATTCGTATCAAGCCACCACTGCCGAAATGCTCGGCGCGTGCGGACATCTCGCCGTCACTTCCGCGCTCGTGCGTTTCAACGAGTTCGACGTTTACACCGACATCGCTTTCCCTGGCGGCGTGCCCAACGAGTTCATGCTCACGCAATGGGCAAATTACAACCGCGCCCTCGACGCCAATCAACTTCCCAAAAGCATGAGCACGCTCGAAAAGATTCTCATCAAAGGTGTCAAGCCCGTTGACAAGAATCCAATTCCAAAACATACCAACCAGCAAGTGGATTCCGCGCTGCGTCACATCACCTTCCGCGATGACCTCGACCCCGAGCTCAACATTCGCATGGATGACATCAGCATGTTCACTCGCTCCACCACGCACGCGCTCGACCATTGGGGCAGTTGGTTCGACGCCGCCACCGCGAACGCCGTTATCCATCGCTTCGCCAACAATCCCCGCCCGCAGCGCGCGGTCATCGGCGCATGGAATCACGGCGCAACCCAGCACGTCGGCGCGAAAGAAAATCCATTTCCCTTGCTCGCGCAGATGAAAGAATCTCTTCGCTTCTTCGACAATCCGCCCACAACCCGCGAGTTGCATTACTTCACCATTTTTGAAAATGAATGGAAATCGACGCCTGAGTTTCCACCTGCGGGTTTGACCTCCACCCGATTCTTTTTCCAACCCCAAAGCGGACTCTCCTCGCTTCTTCCCCCGCCCCAGCCTGCTGACCACTACCAGACAGATTTCAACGCCTCAACAGGATTCAACAACCGCTGGCAAACTGAACTCGACCAACGCCCCGTGAAGTATGCGCCCATCAAAGGTCAACTCGCGTACACCTCCGCGCCACTTGAACGGGATTCCGAAATCACTGGCTATCCCATCGTGACTCTCTTCATCAAATCCACGCACGACGATGGCAACTTCTTCGTCTATCTCGAAGCGATTGACGAGCAAGGCAACGCGCATTACTTCACCGAAGGAATGCTGCGCGCCATCCATCGCAAAATTTCAACAGACACACCGCCATACAAACAATTCGTTCCCTATCATTCCTTCAAACGTGCAGACGCCATGCCGCTTATCCCTGGCGAAGTGGCAGAAATCACCTTCGGCTTGAATCCCATCTCGGCGCTGATTCGTTGCGGGTGGAAGGTACGAGTATCCATTTCAGGCGCAGACAAAGACACCTTTGCCAGAATCCCGCTCACGGGTAGTCCGAGCGTGGAGATTATGATTGGCGGAGACCAAGCCTCCTTCATCGAGATTCCCATCAAATGACAGACATCCTTTTCCAATCCCAAGAAAATATAGCCATTATCACTTTCAACCGCCCCGACGTGTTGAACGCGTTCAAGCGCAGTATGTTCCAGCAATTGCTCGACATGCTTGATACGATTGCGAACGATGATTTGATTCGCGTCGCGCTCATCACGGGCAACGGACGCGCGTTCTCGGCAGGCATTGACCTCGAAGAACTGTCGCACCTCTTTGACGGTTCGACGGTGGCAGAGCAGGCGCGCGCCGAGTTGGATGAAATGCAAGAACTCACGCGGCGCATGGTGAACTTGCGCAAGCCGATTATCTCTGCAATCAATGGTGTTGCTGTCGGCGTCGGCGCGGAGATTGCGATTGCGAGCGACATCCGCATTGCGGCGGAGAGCGCGTATTTTCAATTCGCCGAAGTGAAGCGCGGAATTTTTGAAACCAACGGAGTCATGCACCGTCTGCCGCGCCTCATCGGCATGGGACGTGCCGCGCATGTGATGATGACAGGCGAACGTATTTCTGCACAATCCGCTTACGAGATGGGATTGATTACAAAAGTGACATCGGCAGAAACCATTATTCAAGAAGGCATGGACATCGCCCGCACCCTCGCGTCGAACGCACCCATTTCTGTGCGCTTGGTGAAAGAAGTTTTGCAAAAGTCGTACGACCTCGACCTCGAAGCCGTCATGCAACTCGAAACCGAAGGCACGCTCGAATGCTTCACCAGCGAAGACATGCGCGAAGGCGTGAAGGCATTCGTGGAGAAGCGCGTGCCGATTTATAAAGGAAAATAAAAGCAGTACACGGATTACGCGGATTTCACGGAAAGGGCACGGAATTTTTAAAAAGAAATCCGTGTTCGTCCGTGTAATCCGTCAAATCCGTGTCCAAAAAGGTTTTTATGCCAATCATCCAGAAAATCGAAATCATTGACCTCAACATTCCTT
>VGOX01000309.1 GCA_016875755.1 Chloroflexota bacterium | reverse complement strand
TCACTTTCGTTGAGATCGATTTCGTAAAAATCAGTTGTGTGGTTTTCAAACCAGCCGCGCAAACGCCACAGCCAGTTGGCAAAGATCCAATCGCTGTTTTTATCAAAACCTTTGACGACTTCCATAATCTTTTCGGTAGGTGCATTCACCTTCATTTCACGATGGTCAATGAAGAAACCCTCGTGCTTGAGGATTTTGACTCCACCCAAACCATCCTCCCACACCCGCTCGATCTTCAGCGGATGCAAACGCTTCAACGCCTCGGCGACGGCTGATTCGTACTCCATCAGCAGCACCTCAGGGAAGGTTGTTTCCGCCACGGAATGCAGGATCACACTGTCCGTTGATAAGCCGCCGACCAGCGCATACGCAATTTTGCGCGGGACGGGAGTCATCAAGCCGATGCCGAATGCCATGAATCCAACGGGGATGAACGGCAGCAGGATGAAGCGTCGTTTGTGCCCGCGGATTTCGGCGTAGATGCGCATCAGGTCTTTGTAGGTGAATATCTTCGGCACGCCAATTTCAAAGACACCGCCGCGCCCGTTTGCATTGGTCAATGCGGCCAGTAAATAGTCGAGTACATTTTGCACAGCAATGGGCTGGGATTTGTTGTTGAGCCATGTGGGACCAGGTACGATCGGGAATAACTCCGCCATGAAGCGGATCATCTCGAATGAGATGCTGCCCGAGCCTGTGACGACTCCCGCGCGAAATTCGGTGACGGGCACGCTGCCTTTGCGAAGCGTTGCACCCGTTTCGATGCGTGAGCGCATGTGCGGGGCAATATGCTGTTCAGGGTCTGCCAGCCCGCCGAGGTAGATGATGTGTTCCACGCCCATTCTTTCGGCGGCTTCGGCAAAATTGCGCGCGCCTTCAATTTCAATAGACGTGTATCCGCGCCCGAAGGACATGTTATGGATGAGATAATACGCGGTCTGCACGCCGTCCAACGCCGAGACGAGGGTTTCAGGCTGCATCACATCGCCGCGCACCATTTCCACCTGCGGGTACCACGTCCGCGCTTGCAATCGCTCAGGCTGACGAGCCAACGCGCGGACGCGGTATCCGCGTTTGAGCAGTTGAGGGATGAGCAGGCTGGCGATGTAGCCTGTCGCTCCAGTAACGAGGATGAGGGGTGACGTCATTGTGAGGAGCGCTCATGTTTTTCGCGACGAAGCAATATCATGTTCATCGCTCCACCTTGAATGGTGTGATATCAGGGTCAATGACTTCACCAAATTCGCGCGCGGCAAGGTGACCTGCAAATACGGCCTGGGCGATGATGTTCGGGGCTTCGGCGTCACCGATCACGCGCAGAGATTTGAGTCTGCCGTCTGCGAGGGCGGGTTTGAGTTCGTGATACAGGCTGTCGTTGGGTGTGCGGTCTGTGACCATGACCACAGCGTCGCAGGGGAGAGTTGTTTCAGCAGAGGTAATGGCATGGGTCACTGTGGCAGTTGTCGGCGTGTGAGAGGCGAGAAGATGATGCGGGAGGAGAGCCACATTCAGGTCGAGCAGACGCTTGTAGATACGATTCTGTTCGAGGGTGAATTCCGTCCACGCAGAGATGGTGGGCGCAGGCGTCACCAGGGTGACCTTGCATCCATTCGTGGCGAGGAGTTCGGCAAGCACGCCGCCCATGTAGTAATGATCGTCGTCGTAGATGACAACATTCCCTGACGGCAGGTCACCATTCATTAGATCATCGGGCGTGAAGATTTTTGCGCTGCCCGTGATGGGATGTGAATTGGAGCGCCCAACGCCGTCTCGCCGCCATTTTGCGCCTGTGGCGATGATGACATGCGGTTCGCCCGACTCGAGCACATCCTGAGCCGACATGGCGCTGGATCGATAGAAATAAATATTTTTGAGTTTCTCGATCTGCGTAAGGCGCCAGTCGATGACGCGCCGCCACTCGATGAGATTCGGCAGCGCCGACTCAAGCAGGACGCGCCCGCCCGCCTCACGCTTCGCGTCGGTGAGGATGACCTTGTACCCACGCTGACCCAACGCCCGCGCAGCTTCCAACCCCGCAGGTCCCGCGCCGACGATGAGGATTTCGTCGTCCTTCTTTTTCGGCGCAATGATTTCAGGATGCCATTCACGCCGCCATTCTTCGCCCATGGTTGGGTTTTGTGTGCAGCGAATGGGTACGAAGCGCGTGTCGCCTGTGACGCAGAGATTGCAGCCGATGCACTCGCGGATGTCTTCGTGCCTGCCTTCTTTGATTTTGTTCGGCAGAAACGGGTCTGCAATCGACGGACGCGCTGCGCCGATGATGTCCATGATGCCGCGCTCGATGGCTGAGACCATTGAATCGGGTGAGGTGTAGCGTCCCACTCCGACGACGGGTTTGGTGGTGAGCTGCTTGACGAAGGAAATATATTTTTCCTGATGTCCCTCTTTGCCAAAACGCGAGGTGATGGAATCATTCGCCCAATTGCTGATGTTCACATCCCATAAGTCGGGCAGTTCTGCCAGCATCGAGACGATCTCGCGTCCTTCGCCGTCGTGTTGAATGCCGTCCGCGCCGAGCAGTTCATCCACCGCAAAACGGACAGCCACCGCGCAGGTATCGCCGACAGCATCTTTTGTGTCCTCGATCAGTTCGCGGAAGAAACGCACGCGGTTTTCCAGCGAGCCGCCGTATTCATCGGTGCGGTCATTTTCTTTCGACATCAGATGGAAGGCCAAGGTCATATTGTGTGCGGCGTAGCAGTAGATAATGTCAAAACCTGCATTTTTTGCTCGAATTGCCGCATTGCGATGCCACTTGCGGATCTGCTTCAGGTCGTCCTTGGAGGCAGCACGTGTTTGCCCGGGCTCATATCCGCCGCCGCCCGCAATGCCCATTGAGCGCACACCGAACGCAGCCGCACGAGAATACAAATTCGCCGCATCATGTCCGTTGTAGGTCAGTTCGATGCCTGCCAGCGCGCCATGTTTGTGGACGGCTTCGGTCATCAATTGCCATGCGGGAATATCAGCATCGTCCCACATACGCCCCTCGAAATACGGCGAAAGATCGGTAGTGTGATGGATCTCTGTCTCTTCCGTGCAGACCACGCCCCAGCCGCCCTCCGCTTTCATGCCGCGCATGGCAGCCATACCCTGCGGCATACGCCAGCCAAATCCGTTGCAGTGCGGCACTTGATAAAAACGATTCGGCGCGGTAACAGGTCCGATCTTTATGGGTTGAAAGAGGATGTCATATCGAGAGGTCATGTTGATTTCCTTTTAGTCGCAATCAGGCAGAGGCGGGAAAAGACGCGTAGCGTAATCATCCAACAAGTCTTCTGTGCCCACAGGGAAAGTCATCATCATGGTGATCACGCGATTATCCGTATCATTCCTCGCCCAATAACGGATGTCGTATTCAAAACCAATGTTCGTGGCATCTACTTCATACAAGCGTAAGCCGTTGTCTGTTCTGCATTCTGAAATAATTTCATAACTATCGTAATTCTCGAAGATAACATCCCATGTTTCGGTGCTGAAATACGCATCAATATCAGGCTCTTCATAACCACAGGAGAAGATCAACGCTTCAAGATACGCCACCGCCCCGAGTGAATTATTCAGCCACGTTACACCCACACGGCTCTCCATCACTGTGTAACTGCGTTCCCATTCATCGCTTTTGAATAACGCGCCCGCGTAATCAAGTGCGCGGTCAATATCGGCTTGTGTCGGTTCAGGGGAAATGCAGGCAGGCGTTACGGTTGGCAATATTTCAATAACACGCGTCGGCGCAATTTGCGGGGTGGGGGTCGGTGTGGCAGGTGCGCGCAATCCAGGCAATTGACATGCCAGCACAAACAGAAGAACGAAGATCCACAGTGATGCTTTTGTTTTCATTTTTTATCCCATGAGTCCTCTGCAAGAAGCCGTTCATTAATAGCCAAAACTTGGGCTGAAAACCAGCCGGGAGCGTAGCCAGCGCGCCGAAAAAACGAAAAAAGAA
>VGOX01000308.1 GCA_016875755.1 Chloroflexota bacterium | reverse complement strand
GGCGGCGCTAATCAATGCGGGTTGTTGGTGTTTGGTGTTTTTTCTGAACATGCGTTGATTGTATTAAATTTTTTCGGTTTTGACGAGGGTTGCTACCCTTTTTGCAGTGGAGTCATCTGTTCTTCAAGATATTCCACCACCTGTTCGAGTTCGATGTCAAACGGAGTGGGCTGTGCTTTTTCGAATAAATCGGGCGTGGGATAATCAGCATACGACGAATTGATGCCCGCATCCAAATACGCCCGCACTTCTTCGTTCGGCGGTTCACTGCCGCCATTCCCTCGATGATTTTGAATGGCTTGATGGATTCCGCCCAGCAGGCTGGCGATCTGCCATTTGAAATAGACACCGCGACGACGCCCCTCCACCCATTCCGCCATCGCCTCCACCTGACCTTTGACTTGGGATGCGCCCATGCGGCTTTTTTCGACCTTTGAGCTTTTTCCGTAAAAACTCCCCACAGCAATATACAGAATCAGAATCAACAACCCGACCCATAATCCCTGCTCGGGGATAACGCGTCCGAACACATCCAGCGACCAGACCATATACAGGAAGAAGCGCACCACCGCCCCCGCCACAGATGTTCGGAACGAGAAAAATATCCCTGCAACCAGAATCAGGACAAAGACAAAGAGAAGCGTTTTCCAAATCCTTACTTTGCTTCGACCGCGCGCAGAATACTGGTCAGACATCGCTTCGCCTCCTTAATCTCCTGTGAACTGACACTCTGCCCCCCATAGCGGACTCTCTCGAACACATGTGTCAATCCGTTGACGGCGTCACCCGGCAGACCTGCGTTTTCGAGATACCCCGCAAACTCGGCGGGAGTCATTGCCGCCTCGCGGGCGATGCCGCGATGACGATCTACTGCTGCGTTCATATCCACATAGCAGCGGATGATGGTGTTTTTCGTCACCGTTTCACTGGAAAGATCATTCAGCGTGGTGCGAACAATGTCGGCGATTTCCTGCAAATCTTGTTTTGAATCAAACCAACGGTCAATGGAGCGATTGAGATAATAAAAAAGGATCACAGTTAATACAATGACGATGAACGCCGTCACCCAAAACACCCAGCCAAAGCTCAAGGTCGGCTGGGCAAATGGTTCGATCTCTGTCGGCACACTGGGCAATCCCGCCTCGGGCATGGGCGGAAGTTCCTCTTCATTCAAAAAGAAGCCATTCTCCGCCATGCGCCCGAAAACAAAGACAAAAAAGGCAATGAAGGCCAGCGTACGCACGAGCAGGGCGATCAGGCTGGTTTCCTTTTGCGGGCGGACGGGCTTACCCAACGCAAGTAGGAACATGACGAGCAGTAAGCCTGTGACAATATACCGCATCCAAAGACTGCCGTTCGCATCCGTATCTGTCAACGCAAAGGGATTTTCCCCGCGTTCCATGCCGGGGATGAAGGGTTGGTCAAATTCCATACCGCTCAAGCCAGAAGTCAACACGATCAAGCCTCCCAGTGCAAAGAACGCGAGCAGGATGATCCAGATTTTTCCGCTAAATAATGATTTCATGGGATTCAATGCGGCAAATTTACCATTTGGACTGACGATGGACGATAGACGGCGGACGATGGTTTTACGTCCATTGTCCATGGTCTGCCATCCATTGTCTATCTTTCCCCACATGATATACTCGCGCATTATGTCCACCCAGAACTTCCTCAACAAGATCGCCCTCGTCACTGGCTCGGGGCGTGGAATTGGAAAAGCCATTGCCTTGCACTTCGCTCAACACGGCGCGGACGTGGCGATCAACTTTTTTCGCAACCGTGCGCCCGCCGAAGAGACCGCCCGTGAAGTGGAGAAACTCGGTCGCCGCGCCCTGCTCGTCAAAGCGGATGTGGGCGATCTCGACGACCTCTCCCGCCTCTTTGACGAAGTGGAAAGCGGCTTCGGCGGACTGGATATTTTCGTCCACAATGCGGCTTCTGGCTACAACCGTCCCGCCATGGAACAAAAACCCAAAGGTTGGGACTGGACAATGAACATCAACGCCCGCGCCCTGCTCTTTGCGGCACAACGTGCTGTACCGCTCATGGAAAAACGCGGCGGCGGAAAGATCGTCAGTATTTCAAGTGCGGGGTCAGTGCGTGTGCTGCCTGATTATGTCGTGGTCGGTGCCAGCAAGGCGGCGCTCGAATCTCTGACACGCTATCTGGGCGTGGAACTGATTCAGCGTGGCATCAATGTCAATGCGGTGTCACCGGGCGTGGTCGAGACTGAGGCATTGAATCACTTCGCATCCATGGGCGGGCAGGAGAATGTCATTCAGCGATTTATCGAGATGGTTCCTGCGGGACGTCTCATCACGCCGCAGGAAGTTGCGGAAGTTGTCGCGTTTCTGTGTTCACCATCTGCCGCGATGATCGTCGGGCAGACGATTGTGCTCGATGGCGGTTATACACTGCCGATACAAAAATAAATTGTGGACGATGGACGACAGACCATGGTCAGCGGTCCGTCGCCCATTTTCAAAAGGAAAATCATGTCTTTCTTTCAAGTTCCCCCTCCCACCCGTTTTGACCTAAATTTTTCAATTGCGGGCATTCCTGTGCGGGTTCACCCGTTGTTCTGGGTGATTGCATTGCTGTTTGCTTCTGGTTCGAATAATCTACTTAACATCGCCACCTGGATCATTGGCATTTTCATTTCCATCCTCGTCCATGAGCTGGGACATGCGCTCGCCTTCCGCCGCTATGGTCAGGATTCGTACATCGTCCTGCATTTTGCGGGCGGATTGACCGTGCCAGAGACAGTGGCATTCAGCTCCAAATATGCACGGGTTGCGACCACGCCCAATCAACAGATCATCATTTCGCTTGCAGGTCCGTTCGCGGGTTTTTTCCTCGCTACAGCTGTGCTTGTGATCGGGTTATCGCTTGGCGGTGCAATCACATTTACCCCACTTTTAGGATTCATCCCCTTCCCATTGCTAATGATGCCCGCAGGCTTTGGATTGCTCAGTTCTTTCTTCATGGCATTGTTGTGGATCAATATTTTTTGGGGGTTGATCAATCTCGTTCCCGTTTACCCACTCGATGGTGGACAAGTCTCCCGCAACATTCTCATCCAACGTGACCCGTGGAATGGCGCGCGCACATCCCTTTGGGTGTCGGTGATCACTGGCGGAGCGATGGCGCTGGTCGGATTTCTGGCGCTCGGCAGTATTTACATGGCATTCCTGTTTGCGCTCTTGGCGTTCCAAAGTTGGCAAGCATTGCAAGGCAGCAACGGCATCTACTAACAGCACAAAAAAGCGGTGGATTTACTCCACCGCTTTTTTGATCGTCAGCATCGTCAGGTCATCACCTAATGGTATCACGCCGATAAATTCGTTCAGGCGTTCCTCGACGTTGAGGATAAGGTCTTCAATCGAATCCGTTTGTGTAGATTGCAGCGCTTCCATCACGCGGTCATCACCGAACAAGTCACCTTCAGCGGAGAAAGCTTCGGTCAAGCCATCGGTGTAAAGGAACAAGGTATCACCCTCCGCAAGCGGGATCGTACGCTCGCCAATCACCGCCCGCTCCATCACACCCAACGCCACCGCTGTGCGTGAAAGTTTTTCGATCTCGCCATTTGCCTTCATCCAGAAGGGCGGGTTATGCCCCGCGTTCACATAGGTAAAATCGCCCGTTTCCAAATTCAATTCACCATACACCGCCGTCACGAACATACCTTGTTGGGTGTCGGGCAATAACAGGTCGTTCACACGACGCAGCGCATCGGCAGGAGAACTCGTCTCGATCACGGCGGCGCGCACCAATGTCCGCGTGAGCGCCATAAACAGCGCGGCGGGCATGCCCTTATCCGCCACGTCTGCGATAAAGATGCCGAGTTTGTTATTCGGTAATTCGATCACATCGTAAAAGTCGCCGCCCACTTGACGCGCCGTGCGCCAGCGCGCTGCAAGCTGCCAATTAGGGTAAACAGGCAACGTGTTCGGGATGAAGGTC
>VGOX01000307.1 GCA_016875755.1 Chloroflexota bacterium | reverse complement strand
TTCAATGCCGTATTTCTTGCCAACTGTCACCGCACCATCGCCGAGAATTTGTCCCAACTCCGTCCCCGCGCGGATTTCGTCAATTAACTTTTGGGCATCTTCTTCGCTTCCCCACTTCATTAATCCAGCCTCTGCCGCCACGCCCAACGCGCCGCCGACTTCGATGGAATCCAAGCCGAGGTCGTTAACATGCCAATTCATACGCCCAATCGCATCGAGCGAGTCAATATCGAGATTCGTGCCCATCAAACCGATGGTTTCATATTCCAGCGGCGAGACGATGATCTTGCCATCTTCCCCGCCGAAGACATTCGAGCATTTAATGGTACATCCCGCCATACAGGCATGCGACGCATCTGAAGGTTTGCCGCGTGTTAAAGTGAATTCACGCAACTGCTCACCGCTGATGGCGTCCACATTGTCGAACGTGCCACGCGAAAAATTAT
The DNA here is from genome assembly GCA_016875755.1 of Chloroflexota bacterium. Classification (GTDB taxonomy): domain Bacteria; phylum Chloroflexota; class Anaerolineae; order Anaerolineales; family Villigracilaceae; genus Villigracilis. The sequence continues at coordinate 3,536 of VGOX01000307.1, read as the reverse complement.
GCGCAGGGATTGCCGCAAAGCGCTGGGTCATCCGCGCCATCGCCGCCGTGCCATAATCGCGATACGTGATGGACTGCGGATGCTCCATCACCGCCTTGGTGTAATCCTTTTGCGCGACCTTGAAAGCGTCGGGGTCGGCAATTGCGGGTTTATGCCCGCCTGTGTGGTCGAACACAATGGCTTTGAGTCCCTTCGACCCCATCACTGCACCCAGTCCGCCGCGAGCGGCAATGCGGGCTGGAATTTTATCCTTGTCAATATTCTGAATGCCCGCCGACTTCATGCGCATCTCGCCGCCAGGTCCGATCATCGAAATGGCAACTTTATCGCCGTATTTTTCGAGCAGTTTTGGCGCGGTTTCATACACACCCAAACCAGCCAAGCTCTGCCCTGAAAAAAGCGAAGGGTCATCGGCGCGTTCCCACTTCGCGCCGTCTTTCAGCGAGAGGTGCAAAACCCAATAGCCATCCTTCTCAGGCATATCTTCGATAATGAGCGCATGGATGCCCATGAACGCCATATGATAGCCTGTCCGCCCGCCCGCGTTGGCTTCCTTGATGCCGCCCGTCAGTGGCGACTTGCCGCCCACCGAGATGCGGTCTGTGGAAGACAGGATATGTCCCACCAGCAAGCCAGGTGTGAAGATCAGTTTATTCCCTGCGCCGAGTGGATCGCATTTTGCATCCACTTCATCAACCATGATACGCGCGATCAGACCGCGCCCGCCGAGGCGCTGCCAGGTTTCAGGGACGGGTTCACGCTTCAATTTTTGCGTACGAGTGTTAATGCGCCAGATCTGCGATCTATTTTCAGCCATAAATTTCTCCAATATGTCATTGCGAGGAGGGTGGTTTTCCCGACGAAGCAATCCCCATCCATTAGGAGATTGCTTCTGGCAAAGAGCGCCCTCGCAATGACATCATTCAAACAAACTTTGCACGGCTTCGCGGAAAACCTTCGTATGATAATCCACATCGGCTTGGGTGGTTTCGGGCGAGATGAGTGCCATATTGTGGAAGGGCGTCATCAAGATGCCGCGATTGAGCGCATACAAATGCATGTAACGATCCAGTTCGGGATCAACCGCCGCGTGCGCCTCTCCGCCATTTTTGGGAGGAGTGGGACGGAACCAATACTCGGAGCGGTTGCCCAAACGCTTCACGATCCACGGGAGGCTGTATTCGGCAATGACGCTTTCGACTCCCGCTGTGAATTGTTCCTGCAATTTCGTCGCCTTGGCATAAAACTCATCGGTAAGCACATTCTGGAGTGTGGCTTTCATCGCCGCAATGGACAGGGCGTTGCCCGCCAACGTCCCGCCGATGCCGCCCACATCCGCATCGTCCACGGCGAGTTTGGCAGCGAAGGCTTGACTCACTTCTTCAGTGAAGCCATAGACCGCGGCGGGAACGCCTCCAGCGAGGGGTTTGCCGAGGGTGAAGAAATCAGGCTCAAGACCGAATGAGGCGGTATATCCGCCAGGACCCGTACAAATGGTATGCGTCTCGTCAATGATGAGATACGTCCCGTATTTGCGGGTCAACTTTCGCAGCGCTTCGTGATAGCCAGGGTCGGGGTGGATGATGCCGATATTCGTCATGACAGGCTCGGCGAGGACGGCGGCAACTTCGCGTGAAGCGAGTGCGATTTCGAGCGAGCCGATGTCGTTGAACTCGATGACCTTGGTGGTTTCACGCGGGTCAATTTGCGGACCCATGTTGTTGGGGCGCGAGATAGGCGTGCCTTCTTCGTCGAGCGTGATGAAGGTTTCATCCACCGAGCCGTGATAGCAATAGTTGAAGACAAGAATTTTCGAGCGACCTGTGATCATGCGCGCCATACGCAGCACAAAACGATTCGCGTCAGTAGCGGTGAGGGCGAATTGCCAGTATGGAAGTTTGAAGCGGCGTTGAAGTTCTTCGCCGACCCAGATCACATCTTCATACGGCAGCATGAGCGTGATGCCTTTTTGAATCTGCTCGTTGATGGCTTTCACTGTGGCATCGGGGCTGTGACCCGTCATCGCGCCAGTGTCGCCGAGACAAAAATCAATGTAGTCGTTGCCATCCACATCGGTGAAGTGTGCGCCTTTTGCCTCTTTGACAAAAACAGGAAACGACCCTGCCCAGCGGATCATCCACAACATCGGCACGCCGCCGTGCAGCGACTTGCGCGCACTTTGGTAGAGTTCATGAGATTTGGGGTGTTTTTTGTGAAAGAGTTCTTCTTCAGCTTCTAATAACTTTTTGAGTTTGTTTCTATCGAGTGTGTTTGTCATGGTTTTAATTTGTCGAAGGTCAAACGCTGAAAGTCGAACCTTTTGACGTTTGATCTTCGACGTTTGACAGATTTACACGCTTTCTTTTACCGACTCGCCAAAGATTTTCAACCCATCATTGATCTGTTCGGATGAAACATTCAACGGCGGGATCCAGCGCAGGATGTTGTCATACGTTCCGCAAGAGAGCAGCAATAAGCCTTTCTCTTCCGCTTTATGAATGACTTCCTTGACCAGTGGTTTGGCTTTTGCCTGAGAGCCATCCACGACGAATTCGGTGCCGACCATGAGTCCCTTACCGCGCACATCGCCGATCTGCGGATATTCCTCCTGCAATTTGCGGAGTCCCGTCATCAATTGGATGCCTTTTTCTGCGGCATTTTCCAACATCTTCTCATCGCGCAGCACACGTATGGTGGCAACCCCAGCCGCGCAGGCGACTGCATTGCCGCCATACGTCCCGCCGATGGAGCCAACATCTAGTTTCTTCATAATGTCCGTGCGAGTGAACACGCCAGAGAGCGGCATGCCAGACGCAATGCCCTTTGCCGCAGAGATGATGTCTGGCACGACGCCGAAATGTTCGAGCGCAAACCATTTGCCTGTGCGCCCAAAACCCGACTGCACTTCGTCGAAGATGAGCATGATGCCGTGCTTGTCGCAAATTTCGCGCAAGCCTTTCATGAAGGATGCAGGCGGCAGGATGTAGCCGCCTTCACCCAGCACAGATTCGATCAGAATCGCGGCGGTATCTTTCGGCGCGGTCTGCGAGGCGAGTAGGTATTCCAACTGCTCCAGCGCATATTGGCTGGCCTGCTCTTCCGTCATTTTCAGGTGGAATGCGTACGGGAACGGCGAAACATATATCCCCGAAGGAAGAGGCGCAAAGCCCGTGCGGTAACCGGTCTTGGAGGTGGTCAACGCCATCGTGACATGCGTCCGCCCGTGGAAGGAGCCGTTGAAGACGATCACATTCGGCCTGCCCGTGGCGGCTTTGGCAATTTTGACGGCATTCTCCACCGCTTCCGCGCCTGAGTTGGCGAAGAAGAAACTGTCAATCGAGAGCGGGACAATTTTGCGAAGTTCTTCGATCAATCCCAACATCGGCTTGTGGATGACAATATTCGCCTGAGCGTGCAAGAACAAGCCAGCCTGCTCGCGGATCGCCTCCACCACTTTGGGGTGGCAGTGACCTGTATTGGTCACGCCGATACCACTGGTGAAGTCGAGTAGCTTTTTGCCGTCATCCGTATAGATG